>CADBSX010000029.1 GCA_902797515.1 uncultured Eubacteriales bacterium
GCTCGCGAGTTTTTTCGGTCGCAATAGACCTACTCGGTCATTGCGGACGGAAAAACAAGCAGAAACGCAGAAGAACGAAGTTTATAAGCCTTAAAAAATCATATCATTATGCCGAGAACCAACGCAAGTATCGCGTAAAACTCTATCATCGCGGGGAAAAGAACGTATTGTCCCGATCCCGCGCTGTTTTTGCCTATCGCGTAAATACAAGCCGACGCCGTTATGCCCTGCAAAACCGCGGAGAACATACCGGTTATTCCGAGAGCCATCGTCGCGCCGAACACTCCCCAGCCCGCGGCGACCGATTCGACCGCGGTGGCGGCGGATATCTTCATTACGCCGAGAACGAAACCGTAAATGCCTTGCGTTGCGGGAAGAAGGGCGAGAACTATTATCTTCGAGAACTTCTTGTTGTCCTCGCTCATAACGCCAGCCGCCGCGGAACCGGTCTTGTAAAGACCGAACGCCGATCCCGCGCCGCAGAGTATCATGCAGAGCGCGATGCCTAAAATTGCTATTGCCTTGCCATCCATTTGAAATTTCCTCCGAAATTTATTTGCTCTTTTAGTATTATTTGAAATATACGAATTCTCTTTCGGATCCGAGCGGAGTGAAGAGTTCTCCCTCACCCTCGTAAAACCTGCCGAAAAATTCGACGTATTGCAGTCTCGAATCGTGTATATACGCGCCGAGAAGGCTCATCGCGAGATTGAAAAGGTTGCCGACTATTATTATTACCACGCCGAATACTATACCTATAAATCCCTGCGGGAAAAGCATTCCGACAGCGAGCGTATTAGTGAATATCGACGCGATCTGCGCGCCCGAAAGCATAAGACCGTAAAGACGGGCATAACTCAAAATATCCGACATATAATTTATAAGCCCGTAGAGAGAACCGAAAGTCTTGGTCGCCTTTTTAAAGCCCTTTTCGGATATTCCGCTCGTTAGTATTCCGAGAGCGAAGAGCGCGATGGTCGAATACAGCGCGTAAGTCGTCAGCGCGCCGACGTTTCTCACTATTCCGAATACGAGTATTATCGCCGAAACGAGCGCGAACGCCCAGACGAGCCCGCCGAATATGCCTTCCGCGATCTGCTTTCTCTCAAAGCACTGCACCGCTTTCATAACGAGACTTACCGCGATCTGGAAAGTACCGAGCGCGAGACACCATAAAAGTATTGACGGAACGTCTATCCCCGCGATCGAAGATATTGCGTTTATCGGATCTATATGCGCCGCGTAAAAGGCGTTGTAATCTTCGCCCGCGAACCTTCTTATTATATTGAAACCGAGGAAACTGTCGAAAAGTATTCCGAAAAGCACGGCGAATATCCCGCCGTAAGCGAATATCTTTCCGAATCTACGCATCGTCGTGCCCTCTCTCGATTTTTTTGCGAGGAGAAGTCCGCCGACTATCATTAAAAGCCCGTATCCCGCGTCGCCCATGATAAGCCCCATAAACAGGGAAAAGAAAAAGGACATCACCGCGTTCGGATCTTTCGCGCCGTAAGCGGGGGCGGAATACATATTGGTGACCGCCTCGAAGTTGCTCACGACCTTGTTGTTTTTCATAAGAGTAGGCGCGAATTCCGTCCTCTTTACGGGCGAAAACTCGGTAAAATACGCCGTGGCGTTTTCGGCGACGTTCTCTTCGACGCGCGCCGTCGCCTCGGTCGGAACGAAAGCCTTCATAACGAAAGTCTCCGCAGTCCTTCTGAATTCTTCGCCGTCTTTCGCCTTTTCTTTCAGAAAGCCGAGATAATCTATATATAATCTTATATCGCGGACGTAAACCGCGTTTTCGGCGGTCTCTCTGACGAGCGAAAGGGCTTTTTCTTCGACGCGTTTTATTTCCTCGTCTATTGCCTTTATCTCGTCCGCCGCCGTCCTTTCGCTTTTATACGGACATTTTTTAAAGCCGTTCTCGTTTAATATCCGCTCCGCGTTTTCGGCGTCTTTTTTGAGGTACGCGGCGAATACCACCGCCCCTTTAGTTCCGTCCGCCGCCTTTCCGAAAACGACCGTTTCGGAATTTTCAAACGCCGAAAAGAGTTTGTCGGATTTGTCGTTCGGAACGACGCCGAGAACCGTCTTTACGTATTTAGTATCGGAAAAATCGGAAAACTTCTCTTTTAAATTCTCGTACTCCGCGTATCCCTTTCTCTCTTCCGAAAGTTTTGAAAGTTCGGCTTTTAAGCCCGCGCGCTTTTCCGAAAGCCCGATTATGCCGTCGATTTTTTCCGCTATCTCGCCGAGCCTGTCGCCCGTGGCGAGAAATTCGTCGGCAGTAACTCCGAAAAGCCCGCGGAGCACGGGAAAATTTTCCCGTTCCTCTTTCGGAAGGGAATCTACCGCCTCTTCGACCGCGGAAAGAGCCTCGCGAGCGCGAAGTTCTTCTTCGGCGCGGTCTTTCGACGCGCTTTCAAAGCCTTTTTCGCACGCGAGTTCGTAGTCTTCCTGCGAACAGATCTGCACCGCGCCCGTCTTTATAAGTCCGTCTAAAATAACGTCCTTTTCCCTCGTCAACGCGACGAGAGTCATCGACGACATCTCACAGATCGCCATTTAATATCCTCCCGAATATCTCGCCTGCGAGTTCGTCCGTTTTTTCGGAAAAACTTTCTTTCATCTTCGCGTTTTCGGTCTCGTTTTCGGAAAGCGTTTTAAGATACGCCTTTTCCGCGGCGAGTTCCGCCGTCAAAACGGCGGTCGATCTTCTTGCCCTGACGTTTTTCTTCGCCTGCGCCGCGTTTTCCCTCGCGTACTCGTCGGCGGCTTTGCGGATGTTTTCCGCCTTTTCTTCCGCCGCTTTTCTTATGCCGTCCGCTTGTTCTTCCGCTTTTCTGACGTTTTCGAGAATTTCCGTTATCATCTTACGACACCGATATTATCCCTATTCTAAAATACTCTTTAAAAATTATACATTTTTTTACGGCGATTGTCAATGTTTTGCGCGGATATGCCCGCGTTTTTGCGCGAAAATTTATCAGAGCGGATGAAGATAGCGAAAAACTTATTCTTTTTTATTTACAAAACGCGTAAAATGTGTTATAATTTATATTACTTAAAAATAGGAGAAATTATCTTTATCATGGAAGGCGACAGTTATCCCCCTCCCGACCATATCGCGGCTTATATCGCGATACTTATCATTTCTGTGATCCTTTCGGCGTTCTTTTCTGCGACCGAAACGGCTTATACCTCTTTGAATAAGGCGCGGCTCAAACTCCGCGCGGAAAACGGCAAGCGTTCAAGCGTTCGCGCGCTCAAACTTACCGAAAATTACGACAAACTTCTCTTTACCATACTTATAGGAAACAATATCGTAAATATCGTTATGGCGACCGTGTCCGCCCTTTTGTTCGCAAGTCTGATCGAAAACGCGGGCATCGCGGCGACCGTTTCCACCGCCGTTTCGACGGTAATTGTTCTTATCTTCGGCGAAGTAACTCCGAAAACCGTGGCGAAAGAGGCTCCCGAAGCCGTCGCGAGCGCGTTCAGCGGTTTTATTTCTTTCCTTATCGTCCTGCTCTTCCCGCTAAATATGATATTCACGGGCTGGAAGGCTCTGCTTTCAAAGATATTCCGTTTCGGCGGGCAAGACAAGATAACCGAAGAAGAACTTTTAAGTTACGTCGAAGAGGCGAGCGAGGACGGCACTCTCGACAAAGAGGAAACCGAACTTATTTCGAGCGCGATAGAATTCAACGACGCGGAAGTCGGGGATATACTCGTTCCGAGAGTGAAGATTATCGCCGTCGAACAGAACGCCTCTATGGAAAAGATAAAAAACGTCTTTTTGGAACACGAATTTTCGCGTATTCCCGTCTATAAAGGCTCTATCGACACGATAATCGGCATGATACACGAAAAGGACTTCTATTCCGCTCTTATGAACGACGCGAAAAACATAAAGGGAATAATAACCTCTATGGGCTTTGCGACCGAGCATATGAAGATATCCGCTCTTCTCCGTCAGATGCAGAGGCAGAAAGTTCATATGGCGGCGGTCATTGACGAATACGGCGGGACGCTCGGCATAGTGACTTTGGAAGATATACTCGAAGAACTCGTCGGAGAGATCTGGGACGAACACGACGAAGTGGTAAATTACTTTACCAAACTCGACGACTCCTCTTACCTCGTTGACGGAAACGCCGAACTCTCGGATTTCTGCAAACTCTTCTCTCTTGAAGAGGACGAGAGCAACGACTCGAACACCGTCGGCGGCTGGGTGACCGAAAAAGTCGGCGATATTCCGCATATCGGATATACTTTCGACTGTAAAAACCTATCGATCGAAGTCACCAAGAGAACGCTCAAAAGAGTGCTGGAAATAAAAGTCACGGTAAAGCACGAAGAAGAAACCGAACAGCAGGAATAAAAATTCAACGAAAGTCAATAATCTCTTTACAAATTTTTTGTAAGGAGATTTTTTTATGAATCCGTTTAAAGAAAAAGCAAAACCGGTCGAAAGTTATCTGGAAAGTTTCAAAGATTTATATCCGAAACCTTACGACAAAAACGCAACCGATCCCTACACAAAAACGAGGATAATCCTCGCTACCGGCGCGGAATACGAGGCTAACTGGCACTCGCACTGTATGCTCCGTCATATCGCGGACACCGATTTGAGACGGGAAATTTCCCTTTCGAGGTTCGTGGAAAAACAGCAGCAACAGAAACTCTCGCATTTAAAGCCGATTAACGAAAGCATTCTCGAAACGACGATCGCATACGAGCAACTCGCCGTCGATCTCACCGCCGAAATGGCTAAAAAGGAAAAGAATTTCTACGTCAAAAAAGCGCTCGACTTCGCTCTTTTAGAGGACTTCGACCACTTATACCGATACGCCGATCTTCTCGACACCGACGCGGGAATACACGCGGAAAGATTAGTCGGTAAATACACCGAGATAATGCCCGCGAGACCGACAGTCGCTCACCACCGCCATCCGTTCGACAACGTAAAGCGCGACACGGACGCGAAAAAATCGAATACGCAGACAGTTCTGAACACTATGATCATAACCGCCGCCGAACAGCAGACTATGAACTATTATATGAATCAGGCGGCGTTTTACGAAAACGACGCGGGAAGAAAACTCTTTGAAGAAATAGCCCTCGTCGAGGAAGAACACGTAACGCAGTACGGCTCGCTTATAGACACGTCGAAAGACTTTCTCGAATGCAATCTTCTGCACGAATACGCCGAGTGCTTCATTTACTGGTCGAACTACTCCACCGAAACGGACGCGAATATCAAAAAGATATGGGAATACTACTTCGAAGCGGAGATTTCTCACCTTACGGCGGCGAGAAAACTCCTCGAAAAGTTCGACGGAAAAGACTACGAAGAAGTTATCCCCGATCCCGAATTCCCCGAACCACTCTCTCTTCACGAAAACGTCGATTACGTGAGAGAGATACTCGCAAATTCCGTACAGTTCACGGGACACCTCGAAGACTACAAGGATATTTCCGATTTAAGGGAATACGACAGATATTTTTCCTATAACGAAAAGATAAACGCGCCGATAGACGGCGCGGCGTCGCACAAGGTCATCGAAAACCGCATAGCCATTAAAGGCGAGGACTACCGCTTTTTAAGGCGCGAATATCCTTTAAGCGCGCAAAACGACAGAAAAAAAGACGACGTGACGGTCGGGATAAAGCCCCGCCCGGAACTCAAAGGAAAGGGCTTTATGCCTCTGAAATAACGATATAAGTTTACGCCCCGCCGCCGCGTTCAGCGGCGGCGGGGCGTAAACGAAACTCTGAAAGCGGCGTCCGGAAGGACGCCGCTTTCAATTTCCGCCGTCGTCTTCCGACGGTTTTATTCCCTTTAACACTATTCCCTGCATAGGCGCGTACTTGTCGCTCGACAAAAGTTTCCTTTCCGTCAGTTTCCCGCCGTCGTACCGTTCCAGATATCCGACGCTTATCAGCCCTTTTTTAGGATATACTATCGCTTTCGTTTCGCCTATCGTCATATCCGCGCTGTCTATAAACTGTTCGGCGGGCGGCGAAATTTCCTCTTTGACCTTGGATACTCTCTCGTATCTCTCGTCCATTTTCCGACCGTAGATTTTCGCCGTGACCTTTTCCCTGCTCGCCGTCATTACGATATATATCCCGCCGCCCGTCCGATTCGATATTTTCAGGTCGGCGTATCCCGTGCTTACCATGGCGTCGAAACTCGGTTCGACGTAGCCGACCGCGAGGCTGTGCGAGTGCCTTTCGGAAATTTCGAGCCCTGCGAGCAGCGCGGCATTATACAACGTACTCGAAACCTGACACACTCCGCCGCCCACGCCCTCGGTGAATTTTCCGTTCTCGATAATTTTCGCCGACGAAAAACCACGTTTTTCCGTCCTTTCGCCTACGGCGTCGTTAAAGGAAAAAGTTTCGCCGTTCGCTAACCTTCGCCCGCCTATATACTTGCACGCGAGCGCGATATTGTCCTTTCTCTCTTCGACCGAATTTTTGAATTCCGTGGTGAAACTCGCCCTGTACACGGTCTCCGCCTTTAAATCCGCGACCGAAACGCTCGGCTTTAAAACGACGACGGGCGCGCGGACTTCGCTTATTCCTCTGTTTAACGCGTCGGAAATTTCAAGAACGAGTTTTTCTTTATCGACGCATTTTCCGTTCTTTTCCGAAGTAAAAGAAAAAGGATAAGACTTTTTCGGATCGATCTTCGCTTCCGCGTCCCTCGGTCGTATCACCGTATCGTAAAATATCCCGTCAACTACTTCCTCGCAGTTTTTAAGGTATAAAAGCCCTTCCGAACGGTCGATTTCGGGATAGCGGAATTCGTATTTTTTATCCATTGCGTAAACGGTGAGTTCCGCGTCCGTACCGTCAAGTATCGCCGCGCGGGCGGCGACGCCGCCCGCGCATAAAAAAATACCCGCCGCTAAAACAGTGACGGGTATTGCCGTTTTTATTAAAATACTCTTCGTCACGCGGACAGTTTGCCGCGCTTTTCAGTATTTATTCGCTTTAATCCTTTTTCAACTCTTCCAGAATATCCGCGAGCAAAGCCTCGGTCCTCGTAGGCAACGCCGCTTTCGCAGCCTCTTCTTCGGCTTTCTTCGCCGCTTCTTCCGCCGCCTTTTCGTCGCGCTCTTTCGCCAGAGCCTCTACGTCTTTCTGGCTCTTGCCCTGCTTTCTCAACTCGAAATACTCTTCTTTCGTATATCCGCAGTATCTCGAATTGTTGGCGCTTTTGATGTTGTTGAACGATTTGATTATCATAAACAGTACGAGCGCTATAAGTATAAAGTTGATTATAGCCGTTATGAACGCGCCCCAGTTTATGTATATGGAATTAGCCATATCTATAACCTGCGCGCCGTTCGCGTCAACGACGATCTGTCCGGCTTCGTCGAGCGTGTAAACCTTGCTTAAAAACGTCACCGCTCCCGCCATGCCGTCTTTGCCGACGATCGCCGCGATCACCCAGTTTATTACGGGCATTAAAATGTGGTTGGTGAGCGCGGTCACTATCGCGGAAAACGCTCCGCCGATTATGACGCCGACAGCCATATCCATCACGTTGCCGCGACTTATAAACGCTTTGAACTCTTTGAAAAACTTTTTCATAAATACCTCCTTAAAATCGTTTAAAAAAATTTTTCATTTGTTTTCAGTTGAGTTTTTCCTTATTCCCCTCGGGCGTAGCGCTCTCGGGATTGATTATAGGAAGGACGTACGGCGGAATATTGCAATTCGCCGTGATCGACGCCACCGCCGCCCTCAAAAACGGATAAAGCGTTTCTATCGCCTCCGCTATATAAACCTGCTGATCCGCCTCCTCGACGACCGCAAAAGTGCTGAATATCGCGACTTTTATATTGAACGGCACGGGCGAAGAAATATCTTCGTTTATGCGCACGGAAAGATTTATGAAAAGCGTCTTGTCGTTTCTTCCCATCTTGCACTCTATTTTAGGCGTTATCTGAAATTTTTCCCCGGGCTTTATCCCTTCGTTGAATTTATACTCTATCTCGTTTATCTTGTAAGTGATGAGTTTCGCGTGTTTTTCCATTATCGGTACTCCTTGTTAAGTATGTCGAAAAGATTTTCTTTGTATCTTATAAGCGATTCGGAAATTATCCTCACCGCCTCGTTTCTGTCCAGAACCTCGTTCACCGCCGTCTTTTTGCCTTCGAGTTGTTTATAAACGGTGAAAAAGTGCTGCATTTCGTCGAATACGTGCGCGGGCAGGTCGCTTATGTCGCTATACGAATTGTAATTCGGATCCGTAAACGGTATGGCGATTATCTTCTCGTCCGCAAAGCCGTTGTCTTCCATCGTGATAACGCCTATAGGATAGACTTTCACGAGGCTCATCGGCAGAAGTTCTTCCGAACAAAGAACGAGAACGTCGAGCGGATCGCCGTCCGACGCGAGCGTATGCGGAATAAAGCCGTAGTTCGCGGGATAATGCGTCGAAGTGTAAAGTATCCTGTCGAGAATAAGAAGTCCCGTCTGTTTGTCGAGTTCGTATTTCTGCTTGCCGCCTTTTCCTATTTCGATAACCGCTACGAAATTTTCGGGCGTTATCCTTTTACTGTCTATATCGTGCCAAATATTCATTTATTTTTTATATAATCCTGAAATATTCTTATATAATCATAAACTATGTGAGAATTTTTGTCAAGGATTTCTAAACGATTCTTTTAATTACCACAGGTTTTTCGTCAGGCGCGGATTCGGAATACTCTATCGCCGAAGAAACTATCCTCTCCGCCTCGAAGAGCGCGTTTGCGTCGTTGGAGAATATCTTCGCCACCGTTTCGCCCATTCCGACCTTTTCCCCGACCGTTTTAACTATCTCTATTCCCGCGGCGAAATCTATCGCGTCTTCCGCCCTCGTCCTTCCCGCGCCCGCAACGCACGCGGCCGTACCGTATTTTTCGGCGTCTATGCGGTATATATATCCCGTCTTTTGCGCTTTTACCTCGCGGACGAATTTCGCGGCGGGAAATTTTCCGTAATCGTCTATAACGCCGCCGTCGCCGCCCTGCCTCTCTATCATTTTGCGGAAGGTTTCAAGCGCTTTTCCCTCGTTTATCGACTTATAAAAGGCTTTTTCGCAGTCTTTCAGTTCCCCGTATCCCGCAGAATAAAGCATCTCCGCGGAAAGCGCGGCGCAGAGAGACAAAAATCTCCCGTCGCCCTTTCCTTTCATCGTTTCTATCGCCTCTTTCACCTCGACGGCGTTCCCTATCGCCCTACCGAGAGGCATATCCATATCGGTCACGAGCGCGGAAGTCTTTTTCCCCGCCCTTTTCCCGACTTCGACCATTATTTCCGCGAGGCGGACGCTCTCTTCTTCCGTCTTCATAAACGCGCCGCTCCCAGTTTTGACGTCGAGGACGATCACGTCGTCGCCGACCGCGAGTTTTTTGCCCATTATGCTCGACGCGATAAGCGGCAGACTGTCTATCGTCGCCGTGACGTCGCGAAGGGCGTAAAGAATTTTATCAGCGGGCGCGATCTTCGCCGTCTGACCGATTATCGCGCATCCGACATCGTTCACCGCATCTACGAACTCCTTTTTACCGAGCCCCGTATCGAAACCTCTGACCGATTCCAACTTATCGACCGTTCCGCCCGTATGTCCGAGCCCTCTGCCGCTGACTTTCGCGCATTTTAATCCGAGAGAGGCGACGGCGGGGACGACCACGAGGCTCGTTTTATCGCCTACGCCGCCCGTAGAGTGCTTATCCGCCCTCACGCCTTTCACGCCCGAAAAATCGGCTTTTTCGCCCGAATCGCGTATCGCGAGCGTAAGTTCGGTCGTCTCTTCGTAATTCATACCGCGTAAATACACCGCCATCAGAAAAGCCGACGTCTGATAGTCGGCTATATCGCCGCTTACGACGCCGCTTATAAAATACCTTATTTCCTCGCGGGAAAGGGGATATCCGTCCCGTTTCTTTTTGATAATATCGTATGTTCTCAACTTGCTTTTCACGCTATTTCAAGCGCGATCTTTATCATATTCGTAAGCGTTTCCTGTCTATCCTCGGCGGGAAGGTTTTCCTCTTTGCAAATAAACGAATCGCTGACGGAGCAAACGGCAAGCGCGCGCTTGCCGCTCCTCGCCGCGTTCATATAGAGAGCCGCCGCCTCCATCTCGACGCCTAAAACGCCCATTTTCGCCCAGCCTTTCCACGAATCGGTCTCATCGTAGAACACGTCGGACGAAAGCACGTTGCCGACTTTGTAATTTATTCCGAGTTTCACGCACTCCTCTTCCGCTCTTTTTACCAGCCCGTAATCCGCGATAGGACAGAAATTCCCCGAAAGCCCGAACTGAAAACCGTAATTTCCGTTACTGCACGCGCCGAGCGCGATTATTACGTCGCGAAGATGAAGGTCCTTGTCGTAACTGCCGCAAGAGCCTACTCGGATAATGTTTTCGACGCCGTAAAAATTAAACAGTTCGTATGAATATATGCCCATCGACGGCTGTCCCATGCCCGACGCCATGACCGACACTTGTTTGCCTTTATAATATCCCGTATAGCCGTTTATTCCTCTGACGTCGTTTACGAGAACGGCGTTTTCGAGAAAGTTTTCCGCGATAAATCGCGCGCGAAGGGGATCCCCGGGCATCAGCACGGTCTTGGCGAAATCGCCGTATTTTGCGGATATATGCGGCGTAGGTATAAATGAATTTCCGTTTTTTCCGTTCATCTTTTCTCCTCTTCGGCGTCTTTGACCGCCTTTATTATTCTGCTCGTCCCGAGCCTGTCCGCGCCCGCCTCGATAAGCATTTCGGCGTCGGAAACTGTCGCTATACCGCCCGCCGCTTTTACTTTTACGTTTTTACCGACGTGTTCCCGAAGGAGTTTTACGTCGGAAACGGTCGCGCCTCCGAACGAAAAGCCCGTAGAAGTCTTTATATAGTCCGCGCCCGCGAGCGTTACGAGTTCGCAAGCCTTTATCTTCTCTTCGGTGGTCAGAAGGCAGGTTTCTATTATTACTTTAAGTATCTTTCTGCCGCAAAGCTGTTTGATTACCTGTATTTCGTTCGACACGTAAGCGTAATTTCCCGCTTTGAACTCGCAGAGATTTATAACCATATCTATCTCGTCCGCTCCCGCTTTAAGCACCTCGAGCGTTTCCGCGGACTTCACGAGCGTGGAATTATATCCGTTCGGAAAGCCTATTACGGTACATATAGGAAGCCTGTTGCCGACGTAATTTTTAGCCGCGGTCACGAAGTACGGCGGAATACAAGCCGACGCGGTGTGATACGCCATTGCGTCGTCGAGCGTTTGCTTTATTTCTTCCCACGTCGCGGCAGGATTTAAAAGAGTGTGGTCGCAAACCGAAAGAATATCTTTGACGTTCATAAAAAACCTCTTTTACGGACAATACTTATTATTTTGCCCTTATCCGATTTAATTTTAACATAAAACGAGCGACTTTGTAAACCGTTTGAATAATTTTTCGGGATTTAAAAGAATTTTTTCAAATTAGACGAAAACGCTTGTTTTTTTGAGCGCGATATGGTAAAATATAAAACACTGACGCGCTGATATGGCTCAGCAGGTAGAGCACGTCCTTGGTAAGGACGAGGTCACGGGTTCAAATCCCGTTATCAGCTCCAAATAAGGCGAGGCAGGGAAAATCCCTGCCTCGCCTTATTTGGAGCTGAAAAAGAATTTTAGTTTTATTTCTTGCTTTACCGACTTGTTTTCAGGCTCTTTTCGTAAGGCGTTCGGTATCCCTTGCGATAACGAGTTCTTCGTTGGTCGGGATAACGAGTATCTTTACCTTGCCGCCCTTGCCCGTGACGTCCGCTATTCCGTCGCCGATATGCGCGTTCTTCTCTTTGTCAAGGACTATTCCCATATATTCCATATCGGAAACTATCGCCTCTCTGACTTTCGCGTCGTGCTCGCCTATGCCCGCCGTGAATACCACGCAGTCCGCTCCGCCGAGCGCCGCCGCGTACGCGCCGAGATACTTTTTGCAAGCGTACTCGAAAACTTCGAGCGCGAGAGCCGCTCTGTGATTGCCGTTTTTCGCCGCCTCGGAAAGGTCGCGGAAATCTGACGAAACGCCCGAAAGCCCCGCCACGCCCGACTTTTTATTGAGGTACGTAAGCGTTTCGGACAAGGACATTTTATACTTGTTCGCGAGAAACTCGACTATCGCGGGATCGAGATCGCCCGACCTCGTGCCCATCGGAACGCCGCCGAGAGGAGTGAAACTCATCGAGGTGTCCTCGCTCTTTCCGCCCTTTATCGCCGAGATGGAAGAGCCGTTGCCGAGGTGCATTGTTATAACTTTGAAATCGGGATCGTTTTCCCTGCCGAGATACTTCGCCGCCTCGGACGAAACGAAACGGTGGCTCGTGCCGTGGAAACCGTATCTTCTTACTTTATGTTCGGTATAAGCCTCGTAAGGAATACCGTAGATATACGCTTTTTCGGGCATCGTCGAGTGGAACGCGGTGTCGAATACGGCGACCATCGGAACGTCCGGCATTATCGCCTTGCACGCTTTTACTCCTATTACGTTCGCGGGCTGGTGCAGGGGCGCGAGTTCCGTAAGGCTCTCTATCGTCGCCATATTTTCGTCCGTCAAAAGCACGGAATCGTTGAACGCCTCGCCGCTGTGGACTATTCTGTGTCCGACCGCGTCGATCTCTTTCATAGAGGATATCGCGCCGTATTCTTTATCGACGAGCGCGTCTAAAACGACCTGTATCGCCTCTTTATGCGTAGGCATAGGCGAAGTTATGGTCTTTTCCTTTCCGTTCGCCTTGTGTTTGCAGAAAGAGCCGTCGAGACCTATTCTCTCGCAACCGCCTTTCGCGATCGCCTTTTCGGTCGCCATATCTATAAGTTGATATTTGAGCGACGAACTGCCGGCGTTTATAACAAGTACTTTCATTGTGTTTTACCGTCCTTTTTTAAAATAATTGCCTTATTTTTTACTGTATCTGCGTCTGCAAAGCGGTTATGGCGACAGCCGCGACGATGTCTTCCATATGGCAGCCGCGCGATAAGTCGTTTATAGGTTTGGCAAGCCCCTGACAGAGAGGACCTATCGCCTGAAATCCGCCGAGACGCTCGGTGTTTTTGTAGTTGGAATTGCCCGCGTCGAGGTCGGGGAAAATAAATACGTTCGCGCGTCCCGCGACTTTCGAGCCGGGGGCTTTGCTCGCTCCGACTTCGGGAACGATTGCCGCGTCGAATTGAAGTTCTCCGTCGGCGAGGACGTCGGGCTCTATCTCGTGGAATTTTTCGACCGCCGCGACGACTTTATCGACGTCGGCGTGTTTTGCCGAGCCCTTCGTGGAGTGAGAAATGAACGCGACTCTCGGCTCTATTCCCGCTATCGCGACCGCGCTTTTCGCGGACGACTGCGCGATGAAAGCGAGTTGCTCGCTCGTCGGATTCTGGTTGAGTCCCGAATCGGCGTAGATATAGCAACCGTCCGGACAATACTTATTGCCGCACTCGGGCGCGATCATAAGGAAGTACGCCGAAACAATCGGCGTTCCCTTCGCCGTCTTTATCACTTGAAGTCCCGGGCGGAGAGTATTCGCCGTGGAGTGGCAAGCGCCCGACACCATGCCGTCAACGTCGCCCGCTTTGAGCATGAGCGCGCCGTACATAGTATAGTCTTTCGCGACCGTTTCCCTCGCGAGTTCGGGCGTCATGCCCTTTTCTTTCCTGACTTCGTATAAAAGATCCGCGTACTCTTCCGTCTTGGAAAAAGTCTTCGGATCTATTATCGTAACGCCCGACAGATCGACGTCGGGATTGTTTTTGGCGATCTCCGCGGGATTGCCGAGGAGAGTTATCTTCGCTATCCCCTCTTTCACGGACTGCGCCGCGGCCTCTACTACTCTTTTGTCCTCTCCTTCGGGAAGAACGATGTTCTTGCCGAGAAGGGACGCCCTTTTCTTGATCTCTTCCAGAACTTTTGACATATATCTCCTTTTTTAACGGACAAAGCGCAAAAAAGATTGAATTTTTTTGTCCGTTGGTATAAAATAATAATGTAAATCGTTTTTGCGGCGTTTACACCGTATAATTATACAACAAAAATTCTTAAATATCAAATAAATAACAATTGTAGAGGAGTATATTTTGAAAATTTGTTTTGCCGTATGCGAATACAATCCCTTTCATAACGGACATTTAAAACATCTGCGGTATATAAAAGAGCAAGTAAATCCGGATCTTACTATGATTTTAATGAGCGGCGATTTCACTCAAAGAGGCGAGATAGCCGCGACGGACAAGTATTCCCGCGCCGTTCACGCGGTGAAGGCGGGCGCGGACGTCGTTATCGAACTTCCGACGGTGTTCGCGACCGCGCCCGCGGAAATTTTCGCGAAAGGCGCGGTAAAACTCGTAAATTCTTTTTCGTGCGAAAAAGTTCTCTGTTTCGGGACGGAAAGCGCGGAAAAAGAAAGACTTTTATCCACGGCGAAAGCCCTGCTTTCCGAAACCAAAGAGTTTAAAAAAGTTTACAGGGAAGAACTGAAAAAAGGCGTTACTCCGATACGGGCGAAAGTGAACGCGGCGACTGCCGTTATGCCCGACGAAATAGACGAGGAACTCCTCAAAAGTCCGAACAATATTCTCGCCGTCGAATACGCGAAGGCGGTCTTGGCGTCGGGCTCGAAAACGGAACTTATACCGATAATCCGCGAAGGCGCGGGATATAACGACGAGACCGTAAGCGGCGATATATGCTCCGCCGCCGCCGTCAGAAAGGCGATAAAAGACGGACAGAAGAAAAAAATAAAAAAATGCGTTCCCGATTTCGTTTACGAAGATCTCCCCGACGTTCTTCCGAGCGCGGACGACTTTATTTTCTATTCTCTTCTCCGCGCCGAAAGGGCGGATATGCGCAAAATCACCGACTGCGGGGAAGGGCTCGAAAACAGGATAAAAGCCCTCTTGA
>CADBSX010000030.1 GCA_902797515.1 uncultured Eubacteriales bacterium
CTTCCGTTGCGATAACGGAACTGACGCCTTCAGACACCGATATCATAACCGACACTTTTCCCGCGCCGTTTACTTTCGAGAGCGCCGAGGAAAGTTTGCTTTCGAGCGAGGCGACGTATTTTTCGGTATCGCTTTTCTCCGCCGTCTTTACGCTGCCGAAATTTATAAAAAGTATGGCGACGGCGGCGACTGTCAAAACCGCAATGATCACGTATTCGGTTTTAAACTTGAATTTTTTCAGATCAATCATATATTACAACGATTTCCCGTTTGACGCCGAGTATATCGGCGACGTAATCGGTTATCACGTTAATATTTATATTCGGATTTTCTTCCCCGATAACCAAATTGCTCAAATAAATTTCGATTTTATCTATTTCCCCCGATTTTACCGTAACTTCCACTTTTTCAGGGATAAGATCGTTTTCTTCAAGTATTTCCGAAACCTTTTTTTCCGCGTAATCTTTTTTCCTCGAAGAAAAGTATTCGTACGTTTCTCCGCTCTCGAAAGTACCTGCAGTTTCAATGGTATTTAAAGGCGTAACCGATACGTCGGAAAACACTTCTTTCGTTACGGGATAAACGACCGAAAGCAAAAAAATGAAAGAAAGCACCGTTTTAGACGTGGTTTTCATTTTTCCGGCGGGAATTATAAAGTCCGCGATCGAAAGAATGACGGCGGAACATATCACCGTGAATAAATACGCTTTCATATCAGACGGCAAGTCCCGTAGATCCGATAGCGAGAATTATCGTAAGAACGAGCGCGAGCGAAACGATAATAATTGCCGCGAGCGAAAAATTCAACGCGGATCCGACCGAAGATATGAAAGCGGAAGGTCTGCCGTCGCCCAAAGGCTCCGAAACCGCCGCTAACAACTTCATCGAGAGCGAAATCGCGGCAATATCCAAAATCGGATTTATTATTATACCAAAAATGATAAACACCGAAACAGCCCCTAAAGCGTTTTTAAGGAGTATCGCGCAGGCGTAAATCACTTCGAGACCGTCTTTCAACATCCCGCCGACTATCGGTACGCTACTGTTAACAGTATATTTCAGCGCCCTCGCGTATATTCCGTCGAATATTCCCGAATTAAGTCCCTTTATTGTCAGAAACACCGAAAACACCGCTATCGTAAGTCCTATAAGCCATTTAAGGCATCCCGAAAGGAAGGAAATAAAGCCTTTTAACTTTATCGAACCGTTTATATTAGAAACGACGGACATGGCGACGATCGTCGAAATCACGGGAAAAACTACCGTTTTAAAAAGAGCGATAATGAAATCGGTCACGAACAAAAACGCGGGACTGAAAACCGCCGCGGAGTTCGCGTTGCCGCTTGCCGCCATAACGGAAAGCAGAACGGGCGTTACCGCCTCGGTCGCTTTTCCGATTTTTGCGAGAGTTTCCGAAGCGACCGAAACGGCGGAAAGCGCGACCGCCGTCACGGAACAAACGAGCGCAGTGAAAATGGCGAAATAAGACAATTCGTATATCCCTCCGCCGAGCCTTTCGGGCTTTATAGCGTTTATCACGGCGCAGGCGACGATAAGCAGAAAAACTGATATAAATTGCGGAAATTTCTGTTTTATTCCGTAAAATATCGCGTTGAATAAAAAACTTCCGAGATCCCTGTAATCGAGATAAGTCCGCCCGCTTACAAGATTTTTTATTACGGTTTTAACGTCGTATTTCACGCCAACGGAAGAATACAGGTCGGAGAGATATTCGTCGAAAACCGAAAGGTCGATCTCGTCTATCATTTTTTCTATCTCTTCGCCGAGTTCTGTTTTTACCTCGTTTTCCGAATTTTCGGACGCATAAACGCTTTCCGGACTATTAAATAGAAAAAGCGCGAAAAGAGCGGTCAGAATAAAAACGGTTTTTCTTTTCATAACAAAGAGCCTATAACTTCTATCAGATTTTTTACAATCGGAAAAGAGACCGATAAAATAAGCAATTTTCCCGCGAACACGACCTTGTCCGATATGTTTTTCAGACCGAAATCCTCTATTAAAGACGCGCTGAATTCAACGAAATACGAGATGGCTATAATTTTAAGAACGATCCCGAAAACCGCGCCGTCAATATTCGTCTTTTCCGTAAAACCGCTCAAAACGGCAATAAAATCGACGACGTAAGAAACGCTCATTATAAGTATCACGACTCCCGCCGCGATCGCGGCGAGCATACTCAATTCGCTGTTTACGCTTTTTAAATAGACGACTATCACCGCGGAAACGAGTCCTACGGCGATAATTTTATATATTTCCATTTCGCTAAATATTGAATATGGATTTTATTTCGTCGAAAAGATTGCCGATCATCCCGATAACGATCGTGAGAACTATAACGAGTCCCGCTATCCCGACAAGCGTAGCAATGTCCTCTCTTTCCGATTTTTTAAGTATCTGGCAAATTACCGTAACTATTATTCCGATAGCGGCTATCTTGAAAATAACGTCAATACTCATAAAATAATTATAAAAATAATAACTCCCAAAGAAAATCCGATTTTCAGACCGAGAGGTCTCGCTTTTTCAGCCTCGATCGAGGTTTTTTTCTTCATTTCGGAAAAAACGTCGTTCATAGATCTCAAATACTCGTTTTCGGCGTATTCCGACTGCTTTCCTATCGCTATAAAATAATCACGAAATATTTTCGAGTCGTCCTTTTTGATATAATCGGGAAAAGACAAACCGAGATCGTCTTTCGTAAAATCGATTCCGGATAAAGTCGAATTGAAATCGTCGTTTCCGAAATCGTTTACAATAAATTCGGGAATACTTTCCCTCTTGAAAGACAGATTCGTTATCAGCCTGTTATTGAAAGAAATAAGCGCCGCCATAAACTTGTCCCTTCCGACGAATTTATCCGAAAACTTCTTTCCGAGAAAGGTTGTAAAAAAAACGACGGAAATTCCGATTACGATTTTCAACATAGTTTATTTAATTTACCGTCATAGACGGAAGAAACTGAAAAATCTTTTAAAAATAAAATTATGTCAAACATAAAACATTTAAAAATTTTCGATAATTCCTCTTTTTGTATAATATTTTCCAAATTATCGGAGTGCGCGGACGCAATAATTTTAACTCCGCTTTCTTTCGCGAATTTCAGCGCGTCGGCGTCCGCAGACGACATTATCTCGTCGCACACGATAACGTCGGGATTTAAATTCCTTACTCCGCACCTTATACCGAACGCCTTGTCGCAGTATTTCATAACGTCCGAATTTTTTCCGAGATAATACGCGCCTCCGCCCGTCAATTCGTCTCTTTCGTCAATAAATAATGCGTTAATTCCGAATCTGTCGGAATACTGCCTGCCGAGATCTCTTATAAACGTAGTCTTTCCGTTATAAGGCGGGGAAACGACGAGAACGTTCAGAGGTTTTTCCGTAAATCCGGAAATAAAACCGACCGAACAGCCCGAAATATCGTTTGGAATTCGGACGACCAAAGAGGAAAATTCTTTTATAGTCGATACTTTTTCGCCGTCGTAAACTACGGTTCCGCATATTCCGACGCGTTCACCGTTTTTGGACGTTATATATCCGTTTTTGATATTTGTTTCTTTACTGTATATAGAAAAGTCGCAAAGTTTTAAAATTATTTTTTCTATATCTTTTCGGCTCGCCTTTTTCTCGGTGACTTCCCTTTTTATAATTCTGCCGCAAAAATATTCCGCGGCGCGAACGGGGCGGTCTTGTCTTATCCTCAATTCCGTAAGTGTACCGCGCGTTCTTTTCAAAATTTCATTGCGCATATCTTCCGGTAAAAATTCGAGCATTTAACCTTCCCCGACTTGTCCTTTTCTACACATTTATTATATTGCGGCGAAAAAAAAGATAGAACAAAAAAGGATATTGCGTTTTTACGCAATATCCCGTTATTCGTATATTCTCAATTATTCTAATTTTTAGACAAATTTCTGTTTTCGCTCGCTATGAAAGTTTTACCGTCGTCACCGTCTGATTTTTTTAGAAATCTGTTTTCGAACGGAAAGAGGGAAAATTCAAGTTTTACGTTCTTTTCGTCGAAAGGAAGTTCGGGCGCGGAATAATTTACTCCGAAAATCCCGTTCAGATCTTTAAGTTCCGCGTTGAAGGCGTTGAGATTATCCGAAATTATCGCTTTGACGGCGTTTATAATTTCGTCTTTCGCCTCGACGAGTTCCTCTTTTTTACCGTCTAACATTTCTTCGAGTATCTTGCTCTTTTCCTCGAATACTTCCGTCTTTGCCTTTAAACGGTTATTTATCGTAATGTTCAGCGTCGTTATCTTCGCGAGGGCTTTTCCGAGTTCGCCGTCGGCATTTTCAATGACGTCGTCCGTTTTCTTTTCTTTAAGTTCTTTTAGTTTTTTCTGCGCGGATCTATATTCTTCGCTTTCAAAGAAACTCTTTTTTTCCGCCGCTATTTCCTCGCCGAGGCTCTCGGCGTCGGCGTAAACGGTGAAAAAATCCTCGCCGAGAAGATCGACGCCGCGCTTTATCATTTCGTCTTTTACGTCCGAAAGCGCGGCTCGTAAACGGTTGGAATATTTTTCTTTGAGTTCCGTTTTCAATTCGCCGTAACTGTCTTTTAGTTCCGTTATCTTTGGTTTATCCATAAATTTATAAGTTTTTAAGATATTCTATTTCTTCGGGGCGCAATTTCCTCACGCCTCCGCGGTCGAGACCTTTCATTTCGAAATCGCCTATTTTGATCCTTTTGAGAAAATCGACGTTTTTCCCGACGGTTTCAAACATTTTTCTTATTTCCCTGTTTCTGCCTTCGGTTATCGTAACGTGAAGTTTTGTATAGTCGCGATTGTTTTCTATAACTCTGATATTGCACTTTTTAGTCTTTTTGCCGTCTATTTCTACGCCGCCGCGCAGTTTTACGATAAGATTTTCTTCGACAGGTCCTTCCGTCCTTACGAGATACGTTTTCGGTATCTCGTTTCTCGGATGCGTGAGCCTGTTTGCAAGATCTCCGTCGTTCGTGAAAATCAGCATACCTTCGGAATCGTAATCGAGCCTGCCGACGGGAAATATTCTCGCGGTATTTTTCGGGAGAAGGTCCATAACCGTCTTTCTGCCCTTGTCGTCTTTGACGGTACAGACGTAACCTTTCGGCTTATTCATAACGTAATACTCGAATTTCCGTATCTTACCGACGGGCTTTCCGTCTATCGTGACCAAACAGTCTTTTTCGTCGATATCCGCTCCGACTTCGCAGACTTTGCCGTTGACTTTTACTCTTCCGTCCGCTATCAATTCGTCGCAGTACCTGCGACTTCCGACGCCGCACTCGGCGAGATATTTATTTATTCTCATTTGTTCACCTGATAAGTCGTTACTTCTTCCGCCGTAATCGATCGGACGGAAACGATCCTATTTAAGTGTATAGATATTTTCGGAAAAAATCAACTGTTTTGAACAATAAATTTTCAATTCGCCTATTTTTTCGTCTTTTTTCACGTTGTCGTCTATAAACTTCGGGATATCCGTTTCGACCTCGATTTTCTCGTTTATTCCTACGGGATAATAAAGACTTTCTTTTATATAGATCGCGTATTCTTCGGATAAATCCTTCGCGGGCAAAACGTAGTCGAATTTGTCTTTATCGACTATTTTCACCATCTTATAGTTTGCAAAAGCGTAATCGAGAAGTTCTTCCGATCTCTCGAACATCTGCGGACTGTTCAGTACCACGCAGACCGTCTGCATACCGTCCCTAATCGCGCCGGAAACGAGACATCTTCCCGCCTTTAAGGTATAACCTGTTTTGATCCCGTTCGCACCTTCATACCTTTTAAGCAATTTATTCTTATTTTTCCATACTCTCTTTTCGCCCGACGAAATTTCTGTCGCCGTATAAATTTCCGTCGAAACTATCTTGACGAATTCTTCGTTTTTCATTGCATAGCAAGCGATTTTACCGAGGTCGAGAGCCGTCGTATAATGTTCGTCGTCGTGAAGTCCGTGCGGATTTTTGAAACTGCTGTCGGTCGCCCCGCATTTTTCGGCGGTCTTTTTCATTTCCGCGGTAAACTCGGGAATTCCGCCCGCAAGCCGGACTGCGAGAGTTTCCGCGCAGTCGTTGCCCGATCTCAACATAAGTCCGAAAAGAAGGTCTCTTACCGTATATTTTTCGCCCGCTTTCAGATAAACGCTGCTTCCTTCCACGCCGACCGTTTCTTTCGGCACTTCTATAACCGTCGAAAGGTCGTAGTTGTCTATAACCGTTATCGCGGTGACGATTTTCGTCGTGCTTGCCATAGGAAGTCTTTTCTTTTCGTCTTTCGCGAAAAGTATCCTTCCGCTATCCCTTTCCATAACGATCTCGCTTTCAGACGCTGTAAAAGAGTCGGCGTTTTGAAATGGAAAAAACGCAAGCGCGATAAACGTAAAACATAATAAAAAAATAGATATTTTCTTCATTTTTTAAAGTTTTTCAAAAATTCCTCCGCCGTCTCGAAAAGCCGCTCGTAAACGTCGCTCGAAACGTTTACCAAC
>CADBSX010000031.1 GCA_902797515.1 uncultured Eubacteriales bacterium
CGACCTTGATTTTATTAACATTTTTATTTTTTCCGTTCATAAATATATTGTGACGGAGATTTTTTTATGAAAGATTTCAACGATTTCAAAAGGGAAGAGACCTTTTCTTCCGACGCCTTGAAAGGCGGCGACGCGATGGAAATGCTGTCGAAACTTTCTTCCGCATACGAGGGCAAGAGTTCCGACGCGATAATGCGGGATATTCTTCGCGAGGCGGAAAGGAGCAGAAAAAACGGCACTTTATCCGACGCGGATATCGACGCTTTCGTTTCGGCGATCTCGCCTATGCTCGACGGAAAACAGAAAAAGACGCTCGAACACGTCGTCGGAAAACTCAAAAAGTCCTGACGCTAAATTCCGTGCGTGATCTCTTCGAGAGCGTTCGCGAGGAAGTTTATTTCCCGCCTCGTGTTTTTCGGGGAAAGGCTTATTCTTAAAAGTCCGGACTTTTCCGTGCCGAGAAAACGGTGCATAAGCGGCGCGCAGTGAAAACCGCCGCGCGCGCAGACGTCGTACTTTTCGGAAAGCGTTTCCGCGAGTTCCTGCGACGGTACGTCCGCGTGAGAAAACGAGATTATTCCGCACGGATTAGGCTCGGAGTAAATTTTAAGGTATTTTTTTCCGGCAAGAGCGGAACAGAGGTAATAAGAGAGCGATTTCAGACTTTCCGAAACGTAGGGGAAATTTTCGGAAAGGTAGTCTATTCCGCCGCCGAGCGAGAGTATCGCGGGAAGCGAAAGAGTTCCCGCCTCTAATCTTTCGGGATAGTCGTCGGGCATATCCTCGTTGAAGGTTTCCGTGCCCGTACCGCCGAAAAGAAGGGGGCGTATATCCGTTTTCCTGCCGAAAACGAGAACGCCCGCGCCTTGCAGCGACAAAAGTCCCTTGTGTCCCGCCGCGCAGAGAACGTCTATTCCGTCCGCGCGCATATCTATAGGGATATGCCCCGCGGCTTGCGCCCCGTCAACTATGAACGCGACGTTTTTATCCTTTAAAAACGCGCCTATCGAGCGGAAGTCGTTTTCCCTGCCGGTGACGTTTGAAACGGCGTTTAAGACGACCGCCGCCGTCTTTTCGGTGATATAGGGCGCGACGTCGTCTTTCGTCACGGCTTTTCCCGCGGGCTTAACGACGGTTAAAGATATTTTTCCTTCCCGCGCGAGTTTATAGAGCGGGCGAAGAACGGAATTGTGTTCGGTGACGGTGGTCACTATTTCCGCTCCCTCTCTGTAAATACCGAATATCGCGGTATTGAGCGCGGCGGTGCAGTTGTCGGTGAAAACCACTCTTTCCACGCTTTCGGCGTTGAAGAACGCCGCAAGTTTCTTTCTCACCGAATACACGGCGAAAGACGCCTCGGCGGAGAGTCTGTGACCGCTCCTTCCGGCGTTGGCGTTCAGATATTTCATCGCTTTTACGGCGGCGTCCGTCGTTTTATCCGGTTTGAAACCGCCCGTCGCGGCGTTGTCGAAATATATCATAAAAATTTTCGTCCTACGATTATTATATTGTTTCCGTTATTTTTTAATGACAAAGCATATATAAAATAAAATACAAAGGAGAATAAAATGAATTACGTTTTAGCGGTGTTCCGTTCGCGCACGCAGGTGCTCGAATTTACCGATTATATGAAGGCGGGCGGAGTCGATTGCAAAGTGATTAACACGCCGACCGAGGCTCACGTCGGTTGCGGTATATGCGCGGCGTTTCCCTATCGGTATCTCGCCTACGCGCGGACGGTGGTAAAATACTACTCGTTGTTTTCCCTCACGGGATTTTATTCGTATTCGACCGAGCGGGGAAGAACGGCGGTAATGAAACTTATATAATTATAAAAATATAATAAAAATAATAAAAAATAGCGTCAGGGGCTGAAAATCCTTGAAAAAATCGTCTCGGTGTGGTAAAATCTAACCGAGGCGATTTTTATATTATATTCAATCGCCGTTTTACGGATGTGCGCAAATGAAAAAAGAGACCGCGAAAACAATATGCGAGAGGCTGGAAGGGAAATATCCCGATCCCCGTCCCGCGCTCAGATACCGTTCGGCTTACGAACTTCTGGTCGCGGTGATACTCTCGGCGCAGTGTACCGACGAAAGAGTGAATAAGGTGACCGAGGAACTCTTCAAAATAGCGAACACGCCCGAAAAGATGGCGGCGCTTTCGGCGGAAGAACTCGGAAAATATATTTTTTCCTGCGGACTTTACCGATCGAAGGCGGAACACATAATAAGCGCGTCGAAAGACATAGCGGAAAAATTCGGCGGGGAAGTTCCCGACAATCTCGAAGATTTAAGGACTCTCGCGGGCGTAGGCAGAAAGACGGCGAACGTCGTTTACAGCGTGGCTTTCGGCGGCGACGCGATAGCGGTCGATACGCACGTTTTCAGAGTTTCCGCGAGAATAGGGCTCGCGAAAGGCAGAAATCCGCTCGACACGGAAGAAAAACTGATGAAAGTTATTCCGAAAAAAGAGTGGTCGAAGATGCACCATTGCCTGATATTTCACGGCAGGGAAACTTGTTCGGCGAGAAGTCCGAAATGCGGGGATTGCGTTTTGTCGGACGTTTGCGAGCGGAACGGAGTAAAGTAAAAAATGTTTATAGACAAGCAGACCATAATTTTAAAATCGGGCGACGGCGGCAACGGCATGACGTCGTTCATGCGCTTTAAAGGCGTCGCGAACGGCGGTCCGGACGGCGGCGACGGCGGAAAGGGCGGCAGCGTGTATTTTATCGCGGACAGACAGCGGTCGAGCCTTATAGATTTCCTTTACAGAAGGAAATATTACGCCGAAAACGGCGGGAAAGGTGACACCAACAACCGCCGCGGCAAAGACGGAGACGACCTCGTTATAGCCGTTCCCCTCGGCACGGTCGTTAAAGACTTCGAGACGGGCGGCATAATATGCGATATGTACTACGACGGGCAGAAAGAACTCGTGCTCGAAGGCGGCAGAGGGGGAAAGGGCAACGTGCATTTCTGCACGGCTAAACGCCACGCGCCGCATTTTTCGCAGGTTGGCGAAAAGACGGTCGCGAGAAAGATAACGCTCGAACTCAAAATCATAGCGGACGTAGGGCTTATAGGTTTTCCGAACGTCGGAAAATCGACTATGCTTTCCAAGATCTCGGGCGCGAGACCGAAGATCGCGAACTACCATTTCACGACTATGTCCCCGAACCTCGGCGTAGTAAGGCATTTCGACGACTCTTTCGTCTGCGCGGACATCCCCGGACTTATCGAGGGGGCGGCGGAAGGCGCGGGGCTCGGCACGGAATTTTTAAGGCATATCGAGAGGACTCGGCTTTTATTGCACGTCGTGGACGTTTCGGGCATAGAGGGCAGAGATCCGTATTCGGACTATCTTAAAATCAACGCGGAACTTAAAAATTATTCGGAAGAACTCGCGAAAAGGCCGCAGATAATAGTCCTCAACAAATGCGACGTGTTCGGCGCGGAAGAAAACGCGAAGGAATTTGAAAAGAGAATAGCGGGCGGAGCGAAGATCTTCCGCGTGAGCGCGATAAACGGCGAAGGCGTGGAAGAAGTTATAAAATGCGTTTTCGACGAACTTAAAAAACTTCCCGAAAGCAAACCGCTCGAATTTGAAAAATTCTCTTACCGAAAAGCGGACGAAAGCGAGTTTACCGTGGAATACGACGAAGAGGACGGCGCGTATATCGTCGATGGTCCGTTCGTTTCGATGCTCGAAAGGAACGTCGTGTTAAACGATACGGACAGCCTCGCGTACATGCAGAAAACGCTTAAAGATTTCGGCGTTATAAACGCCCTTAAAAGGGCTGGCGCGAAAGACGGCGACACCGTTATAATAGGCGACGTCGAATTCGATTTTATAGAATAGAGGATAAGAATTTCAGGAGTTAAAAAGTAAAAATGTTCACATCGAAGCAAAGAAGCAATCTTCGCTCGCTCGCGCAGAATATCGAGCCGATAGGTCAGATAGGAAAAGGCGGGATAAGCGAAAATATGATAAAGAGTTTTTCCGACGCATTGGACGCGCGGGAAATAGTGAAGATCACGGTACTCAACAATTCCGAAGAGGACGCGGGCGAGGTATGCGGCGAACTCGCCGAAAGGCTCGGCGCGGAAGTCGTATGCGTGATAGGGAAAAAAGTCGTTTTGTATCGCAAAAGCGATAAAAAAGGCGTAAAGCATATAGAATTTTAAACGGAGACGGAACAATGGCTGAATTTATGGGAAATTTACGCAGGACGGATATGTGCGGAACTCTTCGCATGAAAGACGTCGGAAGAGAAGTGACGCTTATGGGCTGGACGCAGAGGAGAAGAAATCTCGGCAGTCTTATTTTCGTCGATTTGAGAGATCGGTCGGGAATATGCCAGATAGTATTCGACGACACGACCGAAAGCGCGGTGTTTGAAAAGGCGGAGTCCGTAAGGTCGGAATACGTCCTCGCGGTAAGGGGCAAGGTGCGCGAGCGTTCGAGCAAGACGGACAAAATAGCGACGGGCGATATAGAGGTGCTCGCCGAAGAATTGAAGATACTGTCCGAAGCGGACGTAACGCCCTTTGAAATAACGGACGACGTAAACGTGAACGAGGCTCTCCGTCTCAAATACAGATACCTCGATCTTCGCCGCCCCGCGCTTCAAAGAAATCTTTTCGTCCGTCACGCGATAGCGCGGGCGGCGAGAGAATATCTCGACGGCAACGGATTTACGGAAGTGGAAACGCCGATGCTCGGAAAGTCCACGCCGGAGGGCGCGAGGGATTACCTCGTTCCGTCGAGAGTGAAACAGGGCAGTTTTTACGCCCTTCCGCAATCCCCGCAACTCTATAAGCAACTGCTTATGATAGCGGGATTCGACAGATATTATCAGATAACCAAATGTTTCCGCGACGAGGATCTCCGCGCCAACCGTCAGCCCGAATTCACGCAGATAGACATCGAAATGAGTTTCGTGGAAAAGATCGAGGACGTGACCTATCCGATAGAAGGGCTTATCAGAAAGATATTCAAAGACGCGATAGGCAAAGACCTCGGCGAAGGGCATTTCAGGACGATGACCTACAAAGAGGCAATGGAAAATTACGGCTCGGACAAGCCCGACACGCGTTTCGGTCTTAAAATTATCAACTGTTCGGATATTTTCGCGGGCTCGGAATTCAAAGTGTTTTCCGACGCGCTCGCGATCGAGGTCGGACCTATCCGCGGCAGCATACGCGCGATAAACGCGAAAGGTCTCGCGGGCAACTTTTCGAGAAAAGACCTCGACGCTACCGTCGAATACGCCAAAACTCTCGGCGCGAAAGGACTTCTTTGGATGACGTGGCAAAAGGGCGGGGAAATAAAGTCGTCTTTCTCTAAATTCCTCACCGAAAAAGACGTCGCGGCGATAAAGGAAAGGCTTGACTTTAAAGAGGGGGACGTTTTGTTCTTCTCCGCGGATAAAGATTACGTCGTGTTCAACGTCCTCGGCGGTCTCCGCCTTTATATCGCGGACAAATTCGGACTTTACGACAAAAACGAATACGATATACTCTGGATTACGGAATTTCCGATGTTCGAGTGGTCGGAAGAAGAAAACAGATATACGGCGGTGCATCATCCGTTCACCGCGCCTATGGAAGAGGATCTCGATATAGTCGAAAAAGAGCCGAGCAAAGCGAGGGCGAAAGCGTACGACCTCGTAATAAACGGTCAGGAATCGGGCGGCGGATCGATAAGGATACACTCGCGCGAGATACAGAAAAAGATGTTCAAGGTTTTAGGCTTTACCGACGAGGATATCGAGAGAAAATTCGGATTTTTCGTCGGCGCGTTCAATTACGGAACGCCCCCGCACGGCGGACTCGCGTTCGGGCTCGACAGGCTTACGATGCTGCTTTGCAAAGACGATTCCATAAAGGACGTAATAGCCTTCCCGAAGGTACAGACCGCGGCTTGCCTTATGAGCGACGCCCCGTCGGGAGTCGATGAAAAACAACTCGAAGAACTCGGGATAATTCTCAAAAAAACAGAAAAAGATTAAGGAGATATACCGTTATGGATATAAACGATTTTAAAAAAGTAAAAATAGACGCCATGAAGGCGCGCGATAAAGACGCGGTCGCCGCTTTGAACGTAGTTATAAACAAACTTATGCTCGCGGGCATAGAAAAGAAAGCGGCGGGCGCGGAAATGACCGACGCGGACGTTACGTCCGTCCTTCAAAAGACCATAAACGAACTCACGGAAGAAAGAGAGGGCTTTTTGAAAGCGGGAAGAGCGGAAACGGTCGAAAGTCTCGATCGCCAACTCGAAACGGTAAAAAAATACCTTCCGAAAATGCTCTCCGAGGACGAGATAAAGGAAATAATACTTTCTTTGGACGACAAGACCGTGCCTTCGGTAATGAAACACTTCAAGGCGAATTACGCGGGCAAAGTCGATATGAAACTCGTCGGAACGGTTTTGAAGAGCATATCGCAATGAAAGACGACGGCGCGTTTATAAACACGGTCGAATATCTAAAAGCGGCGGGAAAGTCCGACGTGAAGAAGATCGCGGAAGAACTCGGAATAAGCGAATCGACGGTAAGAAGAAAACTCGAAGTCCTCGAAAAAAAGGGGATAGTAAAGAGGGATCGCGGCGAAGTTGAACTTTGCGAAGAGGCTTATACGGGCAGTTTCGAGTACAGGACGCAGAAACACGCGAGCGAAAAGAGGGCGATTGCCTTGAAGGCTTTGCGTTTCGTCAAAGACGGCGACGTGGTCTTTCTCGACGGCTCGACTTCCACTTTCTTTATCGGCGAATACCTTTCGGAATTCGATAATCTGAAGGTCGTGACCAACGGGATAGACACGCTTTCCTTTCTCGCTAAAAACGGCGTATCCGTCTATTCGACGGGCGGGCAGGCAAATCCCGACAACAGGGCGGTTTTAACGGGCGAGATCGCGCTCGGAACAGTAAAAAAAGTGAGGGCAAACGTCTGCTTTTTCTCGGCGGGCGCGATAGACAAAAACGGCGATATTTACGATTCTTCGGGGACGGGCGAGGTGATAAACGAAATGATAAACCGTTCCGATCTCGCGGTCTTTCTCTGCGACAGCACGAAAATGCTCGCGGGAACGGGAATAAAGATATGTTCGCTTTTCGATATCGACTATGCCGTAACCGAAAAAGACGTTCGGGAATTTTTCGTTCCGGAACTCCGCAAGAAGATAATTTTCTGACGGTCGCCTTTTTCGGGCGGGAAAATATAATATATAGTTATATGCGCATATAAGCGATAAAAATTATCCGGAAAAATTTTTCGGATTTTTTTATTTTTTTGCGTCAAAACGCTTTACAAATTTAAAGCGATAAAGTATAATAGTCTCACAATCACTTTACTGCTTTAAAGCGATAAAGTAAAAAGGAGAAAGAAAAATGAAGAAATTTATTACTGTTTTGCTTTCGGCGGCTCTCGCCGTATGTTGCTTTTCGGGGCTTATCTCGTGCAAGAAGACGGATAAACTCGTTCTCGGATTCGACGCGGAATTTCCGCCTTACGGATACGAGAAGAACGGCGAGTACGTCGGTTTCGATATAGAGTACGCTAAAAAAGTCTGCGGAAATCTCGGATACGAACTCGAACTCAAACCTATCGACTGGGATTCCAAAGACGCGATGCTCGAACAGGGCGCGATAGATTTTATCTGGAACGGCTTTACTTACGAGGGCAGAGAGACCGAATACGAGTGGACGGTGAGGTATCTCGATAACAGTATCGTAGTCCTCGTCCTTTCGGGATCGGGAATAGAAACTCTCGACGACCTTTCGGGCAAGAAAGTCGCGGTGCAGAGCGATTCTTCGGGCGAGGCGGCTTTGGAAGAAAACGAGGAACTCACGGCTACCTTTGACGGCGGAAAGTATTCCGTCGAGCCCGATTACGTCGCTGCTTATACCAAACTCAAAGCGGGCGGTTACGACGCGATAGCGGTGGACGTAGGCGTCGCGAAATATCTTAAATCGACTGACGCGTCGCTCGTGATATTGGACGAAGAAGTCGCGAGCGAGACTTACGGCGTAGGCTTTAAGAAAGGAAATAAAGAACTTTGCTCGAAGATATCCGCCGAGATGGAAAAGGTCGGAAAAGACGAGGCGTTCATAAAGGGACTTTGCGAAAAGTACGGCGTTGATTATAACGCGTTCTTATTGAAATAATTCGGTTGACAAAAATGAATTTTTGGGATATACTGTGGAATATGAGAAACGGTTTGTTTACGACCGTTTCCATATTCTTTTTAACTCTTATAATATCTCTTCCTCTCGGGCTTTTAGTCTGTTTCGGAAGGATGAGCAGAATAAAGCCCGTCGCCGCGTTTTTCGGATTTTTTATTTCCGTGATGCGCGGCACGCCCCTTATGCTGCAACTTTTCGTCGTTTACTTTTTGCCGTTCTACGCGTTCGGGATCAAACTCAAATTTATGGGCGAAAATTGGCTTTTCATATCGGTCGTTATCGGTTTTTCGGTAAACTATTCGGCGTATTTCGCGGAGATTTACCGCAGCGGGATAAATTCCGTTCCGGAAGGTCAGCGCGAGGCGGCGAAGGCTTTGGGGCTTACGAGAGGAAGGACTTTTTTCGCGATAATTCTTCCGCAGGTGTTAAGGAATATCCTTCCCGCCGTCACCAACGAGATAATAACGCTCGTAAAGGACACGTCTCTCGCGTTCGCGATAGGACAGGCGGAAATGTTCACCGCGGCTAAAAGACTCGCGTCGAAAGAAGTCAGTATGCTGCCTTACGCGGCGGCGGCGCTTATCTATTACGCGTTCAATCTCGCCGTGGCGTACGTTATGTCGAGGATAGAGAAGAGAACGCGCAGGTACGCGGTAAGGTGAGGTCGGATATGGCGTTTCTCGAAGTGAAAGGTTTAAAAAAGAGTTATAAGGATTTCACCGCGTTGAACGGAATATCATTTTCGGTCGAAAAAGGCGAAGTCGCGGCGGTAATCGGTTCGTCGGGCGCGGGGAAAACGACGCTTTTACGGTGTCTCGACTTTCTCGAAAACGCGGACGGCGGGGAAATAATACTCGACGGCAAAACGCTCACCGAAGGCGGACCTTTGAGTGAAAGAGAGGCGAGAGAAAAGAGGCTCGGTTTCGGGCTGGTTTTCCAATCGTTCAATCTTTTTCCGCACTTCACGGTAAAAAAGAACGTAGTTTACAGCGCGATAAAGAGGGCGAAGGAAGATATTGCGGTATCCGGAAAGGGAATAAAGGCTCTTAAAGAGAAGAGGAAGAAACTCGCGGAAAAAAAGGCGGAAATAAACGCCGAGGCGGACGCTCTTCTCGGAAAATTCGGACTTTCCGAAAAAGCGGACGCGTATCCCGCGTCGCTTTCCGGCGGACAACAACAGAGGGCGGCGATAGCCCGCGCTATGATACTCAGACCGAAAATACTTTTATTCGACGAGCCGACGAGCGCGCTCGATCCCGCGCTCACGGGCGAGATAGTAAACGTTATAAAAGACCTGAAAAGCGACGGCGCGACAATGCTTATAGTAACTCACGATATGGCTTTCGCGGAAAAGGTGTCGGACAAAATAATTTTCGTGAGCGACGGAAAAGTAGTCGAAGAAGGTCGGACGGAAGAGATATTTTCCGCGCCGAAAACCGAAGAACTGAAAAACTTTATCAATAGTTTTTAAAAAGGGAAAGTATATGCGAAAGGACGAAGAGAAAGAGATAAGAGAACTCTACGAAACCGTATTGAAACTGAAAACGGTCAAGGACTGCGAAATGCTTTTCGAGGATATGTGCACTAAAAACGAAATATCCGCGATGGCGCAGAGGATAAGGGCGGCTAAACTTTTGAAAGAGGGCAATACTTACGGACAGGTGATAGCGGCGACGGAAATATCTTCCGCGACTTTGAGCAGAGTTTCCAAATGCCTCAAATACGGCGCAGGTTATCAAAAATTCGTCGGTGAAGAGGAAAAATAAACAGGACTTTATTTTATGGACGGGAAAACGATAGTAATTACGGGCGCGAGCGACGGAATAGGCGCTGCGGCGGCGAGAGAACTCAAAAGACGCGGCGAAAACGTCGTGATCTGCGGCAGGAACAGGGAAAAGACGGAAAGGATCGCGGCGGAACTCGGCGCGCCCTGTCATCTGGCGGATTATTCGAGGCTTTCGGAAGTCAAAAGGCTTGCGGAAGAACTCAAAGAATACGACAGGATAGACGTACTTTGCAATAACGCCGGCGGCGTGCTCGGAGACAGAGCCGTGACCGAGGACGGATTTGAAAAGACCTTTCAGGTGAACGTCCTCGGCGGTTTTTTGCTCACTCGCCTTTTATTCGGTAAACTTACCGAAAGCAACGCGACGATCATACAGACTTCGAGCATAGCCGCGAATCTTTTCGGTTCGGATTTCCGCGCGGACGATCTTCAGAACGAAAAGAACTATTCGGCGGTGAAGGCATACGGTTACGGGAAACTGTGCGACGCGCTTTTGACGCGCGAACTCGCGAAGAGGTACGGCGATAAAATAAACGCGGTGGCGTTCGAGCCCGGCGTGGTGAGGACCAATTTCGCCGCCGAGGGAAAGGGATTTATTAAATTCTGTTATCATACGCCTCTTAAATATTTCTTTACCATAACGCCGAAAAAGAGCGCGGAAAGGCTTGTTAAACTCGCTTTGGGAGAAGCGGGAAAAGACTTCGTAACGGGCGAAACTTACGGCAAGAAAAAGCCTATGAAATTCAAATTCAAAGACGAAGGCGGCGAGGCTGCGAAAACTCTCTTCGACGAGTGCGTCAGACTGACCGACCGATTTATAGTATAACGATAAACCGCCCCGAAAAGCGTTCGCTTTTCGGGGCGGTTTTTAAGCGTTTTGAAACAAGCCGTTTTCAGTATTTTTTCTGTCGGAGCGCGGATTCCGTTTTCGCTATCTCTTCTTCGGCTTTTCCGAGGCGGCAGGCGAGATATGAATAAATCGTATCGACTATGGCGAGTTGCGCTATCCTCGAACTTAAACCGAGTATTCTGTAATTCATCTCGTCCGAAACCGTTTCGAGAACTATATCGCTCGCTTTGTCTATAGGCGATTTCCCCTTGTGCGTGAGAGCGACGGTAGTCGCGCCGTTCTGTTTAGCGGTTTTCAGCGCCTCGACTATATCTTTCGACTGTCCCGAATGCGAAACGCCTATCGCGACGCTTTTTCCGTCGGCGTGCGCGGCGGCTATCGCCTGCATATGATTGTCGGTATAAGCGGTCGCGTTAAGTCCGAGACGGAGCATCTTATGCGCCGCGTCGATGCAGACGGACGCCGAATTTCCGAGCCCGAATATCATAATTCTGTCCGCGGAAAGTATCTTTTCGCACGCTTTTTCGAGCGCGCCGCCGTCTATCGAATTTTTGGTTTTTTCCAGAGAACAGTATATATCGTCGCAGACTTTTCCGAATATTTTATACGCGGAATCGTCTTTTTTAATGTTTTCGCTCACAGGTTTGACTTCCGTTTCGGACGCGACTGCGAGTTTTAATCCCTGATAACCGTCGAAACCGAGTTTTTTCGCGAACCGCACCGCCGTAGCCTCGCTGACGGCGCACTCGTCCGCAAGTTCCGTTATATAGAGCGAAATAAGTCTCCGCGGATTTTCCATAACGAAATCCGCGATCTTTTTTTCCGTCTTGCTGAAAGAGTCGTAAAGTATTTTTATTTTAAGAAGAGTTTTTTCCATTTTTTCGCCGACCGTTAATTATTTTCGTTTAGAGTATATCAAAAATTAAAATAAATGTCAAATTTTAAAAATAATTTTCAAAAAACGGATTGAAATTGTTGAAAATCATTTTCAAATATGATAATATATATATGAAAATATAAAGGCAAAAACGAAAACGGTTTACAGGAGAGGATATGAACGACTTTTTATTTACGCAAGTCCTTACGGAACTCGAAGACGCGGTCGGCAGAGAAAACTGTTCGACGAGCGAAATAGACAAAGTGACGCACAGCGTCGATTATTTCTGGCTGTCGCGCATGTGGGCGGACAGAGGCAGAAGGATGCCCGAGGCGGATTTCGTCGTATCGCCGAAAGACGCGCGCGAAACGTCGAAAGTAATGAAGATTGCGAACTATTACAAGATCCCCGTCACGACTTGGGGGGGAGGCGGCGGAACGCAGGGCGGCGCGATCCCCGTCGCGGGCGGCATACTTCTCGACACGAAGAGGATGTGCGAGATATACGAGATAAACGAAGAGGGGATGTATATCGAGTGCGGCGCGGGCGCGATATATAAACACGTCGAATGGGCGGCTAACGAAAGGGGATATTGCACGATGCATTATCCTTCGTCGCTCACGTGTTCGACCGTCGGCGGATTTCTGGCGCACAGGGGCATAGGAGTAGTCTCGACCAAATACGGCAAGATAGACGATATGGTGCTGAAAATGGAAGTGGTGCTTCCGAACGGCGATATAATAGAGACTTCGCCCGCGCCAAAACATGCGGCGGGACCGGATCTCAATCAGATATTCATAGGCTCGGAAGGAACTCTCGGCGTAATAACGAAGGCGCAGATGCGCATATACGATCAGCCCGAAACGCGGCGTTTCAGAGGATTTCTCTTTAAAGACCTGTCGTCGGCTTTTAAAGCGTCGAGGGAAATTTTACAGAAATTCAAACCTTCGGTAATGCGCCTTTACGACGAGGCGGAAACGGCGAGTTTAATAAAGAAGATAGTCGGAGTCGAAAGAAAAGGCGCGTTTATGAACGTTGCGTACGAGGGCGTAAAAGAACTCGTGGACGTCGAAGAAAAAATACTTCTCTCGACTTTTAAAAAATACGGCGCGGAGGACCTCGGCAGCGAGTACGGCGAAAAGTGGTGGAAAGAGAAGATAACTTTCTTTTATCCCGGGCATATGATGGATCTTCCGCAGATGTTCGGAACGATGGACACGATCGCGCCTTACGACAAGATAGAAAAGATATATCGGGCGATGAAAGAGGCGATAGAGACGAATTTCCCGCAGGCTAAATTCATAGCGCATTTCTCACACTGGTACGAGTGGGGCTGTATGGTTTACGATCGGTTTATAATCGACGGAAAAGACGTTCCCGAAGATCCGCGCGAGGCTATGCGACTTCACAACGCGATATGGAATTTAGGCGTTCGGACGGCGATAGCGAACGGCGGCGTGGTAAACGATCACCACGGCGTTGGAATAAAACTCGGGCGTCTTATGAAAGAGCAGTACGGCCCCGCGATGCAGGTATTCGAGGGCATCAAAAAATCTCTCGATCCGAACGGGATAATGAATCCGTTCAAACTCGGTTTGTAAGGAGAACGTAATGATGAATATATCCGAAAAAGCGAAAAAAACGATAGACAGTTGCAGATTTTGCTGGATGTGCCGTCACGTCTGCCCGATAGGGAACGCCACGGGACAAGAGAGAAACACGGCGCGGGCGCGGGCTCTCGGCTCGTCGCTCGTCGCGAGGGGCGCGGAAGAAATAAAAGTCATCGCCGCCAACGTTTACGAGTGCGCGCTCTGCGGCGCTTGCACGAACAACTGCGTTACGGGTTGGGATCCGAAAACTTTTATAATCGAGGAAAGACGGGAAATAATTCTCGAAAACGCCGCGCCGGAATATATAAAAGCGTTGCTAAAAAAATACTTTGAAACGGGCAATATATACGGTAAAAAGGCGGACGGTATTCCCGAAACCGCGTACGGCGGCGGCGAAGAAATACTTTTCGTCGCGGGGACGGACGCGGTCGTAAACGCGCCCGAAAACGCAGTAAACGCGCTTGCGCTTATAAAAAAAGCGGGCGAAAGAGTTTCGTTTATAAAAAATCAGGACAGCGGCGCGGCTCTTTATTTTCTGACGGGAAAAACGCGGGAAACGGAAGAGGCGGCGAAGAGATTTGCGGAAGATATAAAGGGATATAAGAAAATAGTTTTCTACGATCCGACGGACCTCGCGCTCGTTTCGCACGAATACAAAGAGTGGGGAATAGAAATAAGCGGAAACGCGGTATCTTTTAACGAATACTTGCTTTATTTGACGGAGAGTGGTAAACTTAAACCGAAGAAGAGCGGAAAGAGGTATTCTTTGCAGGACAATTACGCTTACGCCAGAGACCTCGACGACGCGGAAACGGGCAGAAAACTTATAGAAAAGGTCGGCGAAAACAAAGATATGCTGCTTTGCGGAAAAGAGGCGAACTTCGCGGGAAGTCTTATTATGAACGAGTATATGCCGGAAGTTATGAAAAAAGTCGCGGAAAACAGATGGCGCGACGCAATAAATTCCGATTGCGAAACTCTCGTTACCGAAAGTCCGTCGGAATACGTTATGCTTAAAAAGACCGAACCTGAAGGCAAGAGAGTTATAACCGTCGAAGAAATGCTCGCGGAAAATCTATAAATTAAGAGGATACGAAAATGGAACTCAAAAAAACTTACGTTGAAGAATACGGCTACAAAAAGGTTATAACGGACAGAAACAGTCCGCTTTGCTATCTCGAACTCGATTTTCTCAAACTCGCCGACGGCGAGAGTATGTCGTTAAAAGAGATCGGGAAAGAAACCGCGCTTATAATATTATACGGAAAATGCCGCGTTTCGGGCGAGAATTTCGATTTTCCCGAAGTCGGGAAGAGGGCGGACGTATTCGCAGGGCCCGCGGAGGCGGTGTATATCGGAAAAGATACCGCATATACGGTCACGGCGAAAGGCGACGTGAAGATAGCGGTATGCAAAGCGCCCGCGGAAAAATATTTCGCGCCCGCTTACGTAAAGACGGAAGATATAAAGACAAAAGATCTCGGAAAGGGCGCATACGCGAGAAAGGCGGCGTTCAATTTCCCCGAAACCGTGCCCGCGAATTTGCTCTATATCGGCGAATTCTGGGTAAGCGACGGCAACTGGGCGAGTTTCCCGCCGCACAAACACGACGTCGATAATATGCCGACGGAAGGCGCGCTCGACGAGATATACTATTTCGAGTTCGACCGCCCCGAAGGTTTCGGATTTCAGGCGGTATATACCGAGAACGGCGATATAGACGAGGTGTATAAAGTAAAGACGGGCGACACGGTGGAAGTTCCGAGGGGCTATCATCCGTTCACCGTCGCTCCGAATTATAAAAATTATTGTCTTTGGATAATGGCGGGGAAAAACAGAGGAATTTTCTCCACTACCGAAAAAGAACATAAATGGATGGTAAAATGAAGTACGTTTTAGGCGTCGATTTCGGCGGCGGGGCGAGCAAAGCCACTCTTTTAGACGAAAACGGGAAAGTCGCGGCGACCGCCGCGACGGAATATCCGACCTTTTACGGCGAGAACGGTAAAGCGGAACAAAATCCTCTCGATTGGTATAAAGCGGCGTGTAAAAATATCCGCGAGGTATTGAAGGGGAAAGATCCGTCGGACGTCAAAAGGCTTTGTTTCGACGCGGCGACGCATACCGCCGTACTTCTCGACGAAAAGGGCGCGCCCGTCGCGAATTCTATTTACTGGACGGACGCGCGCTGCGTAAAGGAAAAGGAATATTTAAAGAAATATTACGGCGATCGTATTTTCGGAAAATGTCTGCACGAAGTCGATACTATCTGGACCTTGCCCGAAATAATCTATTTCAAAAACGTCTTTCCCGACAAGTTCGGAAAGGTGAAGAGAGTTACTTTCGCCAAAGACTTCGTCCGCGGTCTTTTCACGGGCGATTTTCTGACCGACAAGACGGAAGTTCAGGGCAGTATGCTGTCCGATTTTCGGAAAAACGCGTGGGACCGGGAACTTCTCTCTCTCGCCGGTCTTACCGAAAGCAATATGCCGAAGATCGTTTCTCCGCTTTGTTCGGCAGGCCGCGTCACTGAAAAAGCCGCCGCGGATTCGGGACTTAAAGAGGGAACGGAAGTAATAGTCGGCTCGACCGATACGGCGATGGAAGTTTTCGCGAGCGGCGGCGTAAGCGCGGGCGATACGACCGTAAAACTCGCGACCGCCGGGCGTATATGCGTCGTTTCAAAGAGGTGTTATCCCGATAAGCACGTAATAAATTATTCGCATTTAAAAGACGGACTGTATTATCCGGGGAGCGCGACGAAATCGTGCGCCGCGTCGCTCAGATGGTTTAAGGGCGCGTTCGGCGGCTCGTATGAAGAACTCGACGAACTCGCGGCGACCGTTCCCGTCGGCGCGGACGGACTTATCTTTCATCCCTATCTCACGGGCGAACTTACGCCGTATGCAAATCCGCTTTTAAGGGGATCGTTCACGGGAATATCCGCGGGACACGGAAAGGCGCATTTCGCGAGAGCGGTAATGGAAGGAGTCGCGGCGAGCCTTCTCGACTGCAAGAAATATCTCGAAGAAAAGGGAATAGCCGTAGCGGGGAAAGGCTCGGCGTATATAATAGGCGGCGGAGCGAAGAGCGGAGTATGGCGGAAAATAGTCGCCGATACGCTCGGAATAACGCTTAAAACCACCGAAAACAACGATTCGTCGTTCGGCTCGGCAAAGTGCGCGGGGATATCCGCGGGATTTTTCAAAGACTACGACGAGGCGTCGGCGGCTTGCCTTAAAATCACGGGCGAAACCGAGCCCGACGAAAAGAACTCGGCGATATACGCCGAAAGGTACGCGAAGTATAAGAAAATAAGCGAATTTCTCGGTACGTTATGAAAGGTAAAGCCGTCGTCTGCGTAAAACTCAATAAGGGCGAAATAAATCCCTTTGACGGGGCGGCTCTGGAAAGCGCGCTTTGTCTCGGCTTTGACGAAACGACCGTTCTCACGATGTCTCCGCCGTCGAGTAGTCCCGTCGCGGAAAGCATAACGAGGCTCGGCGTAAAGGTAATCGTCCTTTGCGATCCCGCGTTCGCGGGCAGCGACACGGTCGCGACGAGTTATATATTAAGTAAGGCTATAAGTCGATTAAATCCCGATTTTATATTCTGCGGCAGGCAGAGTACCGACGGGGATACGGGGCAAGTTCCGCCGATGATAGCGGAAAGGCTCGGCTTTTCTTCGGTCGCGGGAGTAATGGAATTTTCGGAAAGCGGCGTAAAGACGAGAGCGGGGAAAAGCTATCCGTTTGAAAAGAAAACGGTTTATACTTTTGAAAGGATCAAAAATCTGCGGTTTCCGTCGATGTTTTCCGAAAAAGGGGAAGTCACTGTTTTAAGCCGCGGCGATATAGGCGCGGAAACCGAAAAATGCGGACTTATCGGCTCGCCGACGAGAGTTATACGTTCTTACGAAAGCGAGATCGGAAGAAGGCGGTGCGTTTTCGTAAAAGCCGAAGAGTTAAAGACCGAGATCGGAAAAGCGCTTTTAAAAAACGCGGTAAAAAAAGAAATTCCCGATCCGAAGGAAAAATTGCCGATAGTATATTACGTCGGAAATTTAAAAGATACCGCGGAAAAACTCGGCGAGAAAGCGGAAAGGATATTCGCGGAGGGAAAAACCGCCGAGGATATATCGGAAGAAGTTATCGGAAAAGACGTAAAAGTCCTGCTTTTCGAGGACACCGACGAATTTAAGGACCTCGCGCCGAAAGTCGCGGTAAAGACCGACGCCGGTATATGCGCGGACTGCGTTGCTTTCGGCGTCTCGGACGGAACGCTCGTTATGACCCGTCCGGCGGCGGGCGGAAACGTGACCGCCGATATAAAGTGCGAGGGAAAAAGGACTTTCGCGACGGTCAGAACGGCGAAAAGGGGAACTTCCGACGTCGTTTTTGCGGTCGGAAAGGGCGCGGCGGCGCATATGGACGAAATAAAGAGATACGCCGACTCGTTCGGCGCGGAAATATGCTGTTCCAGATCGGTCGCGGACGCGGGGCTTATGCCTTATTCCGCGCAAGTCGGGCTTACGGGAAAGCGCGTTTCGCCGAAAGTTTACGTCGCGTTCGGAATATCCGGCGCGGTGCAGCACACCTGCGCGATATCGGGCGCGGGAACGGTGATCGCCGTCAACAATGATAAAAACGCAAGGATATTCGACTACGCCGACGTCGGTATAATCGGCGATATATCGGATATCGATTTATAAAGGAGAAAAGCAATGCTTGTTAATTTACAGACGATTTTAAAAGACGCATACGAAAAGGGATACGCCGTGCCCGCGTTCAACGTGTATAATATGGAAACGGTGAAGGGCGTTATAGAGGCGGCGGAAGAAAAGAGGTCGCCCGTTATAATGCAGTTTTATTCGCGGCTCGCGACAACGGGAGTTTCGGATTACCTTCTTCCCGTGATGCTCGCCGCGGCGAATAAAGCGACCGTGCCCGTATGTATCCATCTCGACCACGGTTCGGGATTTCCCGCGGCGGCGATAGCGGTCAGAAACGGTGCGAGCGGGATAATGGTGGATTTTTCAACTCTTCCGCTCGAAGAGAATATCGCGAACACCGAAAAAGCCGTGAAATTATGCGCGGCTCTCGGCATCGGAGTGGAGGGGGAAATCGGGCATATCGGCTCGGCGGCGGAGGGAGTTTCCGAGGATTACACGACCGTGGAAGAGGCGACCGAATTCGTTAAAAGAACGGGCGTTTCCGCGCTCGCGATAATGGTCGGCACGGCTCACGGAAGATATAAAAAAGCCCCGAAACTCGCGATAGAAAGGATAAGGGAAATAAGGAACGCGGTGAAAACGCCGCTTGTCCTTCACGGCGGGAGCGGCGTTCCCGACGACCTTATAAAAGCCGCGATAAACGCGGGGATATGTAAAATAAATTTCGGAACGGACCTTTGCTATTCCTTTCTCGACGCCGTTTTCGCGGTTGACAGAAAGATATACGCGATAGACCTGTTTATGAAAGAGCCGATAGAGGCGGTAAAGAAATTCGCGCTCGGAAAGATAGAACTTCTCGGCTCGGAGGGAAGAGTATGAAACGCGGCGTCGCAGGGCTCGGCGCATGCGTTTTCGACACGCTGATAAGCGTAGGAAGTTATCCCGAAGAGGACAGAAAAGTAAAGGCGGACGACGTGTTCGTTTCGGGCGGCGGTCCGGTCGCGAACGCGCTCGTGGTGATAAGCAAACTCGGCGTAGAGACCGAAATACTCGGCTGTATCGCGGACGATAAAGCGGGCGATTATATTGCGGCGGACTTTGAAAAATACGGCGTTTCGACGAAAAACGCGGTGAGAGTGAAAGGCGCGCGTTCGTTTACTTCGTATATTCTTCTTTCCGGAAAAACCAAAACGCGGACTTGCGTGTTCGACAGGGGCGATCTTCCCGACGACGAAAAAAACGTCGCCTTTTCCGCGATAGACGGCGCGGCTGTATTGCACCTTGACGGAAACTACTTAAAAAGCGCGCTTGCCGCGGCGAAGTACGCGAGGGAAAGACGCGTAAAGGTAAGTCTTGACGCGGGCGGATTGTACGAGGGCATAGGCGAACTTCTTCCG
>CADBSX010000032.1 GCA_902797515.1 uncultured Eubacteriales bacterium
GAAAAGTTTGATATAATAAAAAAGTCCGAAGATCTTCGGACGGTATAAGCGCAGGGCGTCCTGCGGCGGTTGGCCCGCTTTCTTTATTCTATAAAGGAGGTGGCGCGTATGGAATTAGTTCTTACTTTTTTGACGTTGGTAGTGATCTATTACATAATAAAGAACATTAACGACAAAAAATAACCGCCCTCGCAGCAAGAGATAGCGGTTATTTTTAACTCTCACTCGGGCTGACCGCCTTGACCGGTTCGCCCTCGTGCTTATATTTTACTATATAATATGAGTTTTGTCAATAGAAAAATGAATTTTTCTTTAAAGAGAGGCTAAAACTCACGGGACAACGTGGGGCAAGGCGGCAAAATTCCTTGATTTTTAATAAGATTTTCGATTTTCTGGGGTTCAAGTCCTGTTGTCCGCACCAAAAAAGGATAATACGAACCTTGACGGGAAGTCGGAGTTCGTATTATTTTTTTCTCGTGAGTTTTTCGGAGTTAAAATATCTCTTTAATATAAAAATAAGATAGTATCGATTATAGAAAAATACAAAAATCCAAGCGACTAATCGGCAAATCGTAAATTTACCGGCGAGAAATCGAATCGATTTTGAATACGACGAAGTGACGCTCGCGATAAATTACTCGTTTGCAAGCGCGACGGATATCTCGAACAATTCAAAGCGCTCGGAGAAAAACTTTTGAAAAGCGCGGTTACTTTATGACAAAAACGAAGAACTATAAAAAAACGCTGATCGCTTGTTATCTCGGCTTTATTACGCAATCCATTTCCGCAAATTTCGCGCCGCTTTTGTTTCTGACGTTCAAGGACTCCTTCGGAATATCGCTCGAAACGATCGCGCTTATTCCGACGGTGTTTTACGTAACGCAATTACTCGTCGATCTGGTGGCGGTGAAATTCGCCGATATCATAGGATACCGGACTTGTGTGGTAACTTCGCAAGCGCTTTCCGCCGGCGGACTTATTCTGATGGCGGTATTGCCGGAATTACTTCCCGATCCATTCGTCGGCATCATTATTTCCGTTATTCTCTACGCGATAGGCAGCGGGCTGATCGAAGTTTTGTTAAGCCCTATCGTCGAGGCGTGTCCGTTTGAAAACAAGTCGGGCGTTATGAGTTTATTGCACTCGTTTTATTGCTGGGGCGCCGTCGGCGTGATCTCGGGCTCGACGCTCTTTTTCGCGATATTCGGTACGGCGCAATGGCGGTTTCTTACGTTGATATGGGCGGCGGTGCCTTTATTGAACGCCTTTAATTTCCTGTTTTGTCCGATAGAACGGTTAGTAGAGGACGGGGAAGGTATGCGCGTCGGTCAGTTGTTGAGATTTCCTGTGTTTTTGCTTATGATCGCGCTTATGATATGCGCGGGCGCGTCCGAGGCTACTATGGCTCAATGGGCGTCGGCGTTTACGGAATCCGCGCTCGGCGTTTCAAAAATCGCGGGCGATTTGGCGGGACCGTGTCTGTTCGCCGTTTTTATGGGACTTTCGCGCGTGTTTAACGGAAAGAAAAGCGAAAAACTCGATTTGAATAAAGTTATGCTGTGTTGCGGCGCGCTGTGCGCGGCGTGCTATCTTTTGGCGGCGTTGTCGCCGCTCCCGATATTCGGTCTTATCGGCTGCGCTCTCTGCGGATTATCGGTCGGAATAATGTGGCCGGGGACGATAAGCATATCTTCGCGAAGATGCCCGAAAGGCGGAACAGCGATGTTTGCTTTTTTGGCGTTGGCGGGAGATCTGGGCGCGTCGTTCGGTCCCGCCTTGGTCGGCGGCGTCACGGGCGCGACGGGCGGCAATCTGCAAACGGGCTTGCTTTTCGCCGCATTGTTCCCGATAATTATGGTAATAGGACTTATTCCGCTTGTCGTGAAAAAAGAAAAACGCCTCGACTTGTCGGGCGGCGGAAAAGAAGGAAAGGATATAAAATGATTTCTTTATTTATTTCTTTTGCGGTATTGATAATAGGTTTTTTTGTTTACGGGAAGGCGACCGAAAAGGTCTTTTCTCCCGACGACAGACTTACTCCCGCGATGTCGAAAGGGGACGGAGTGGACTTCGTTCCGATGAAGACGTGGAAGGCTTTTTTGATACAACTTCTTAACATAGCGGGCACGGGACCGATCTTCGGCGCTTTGATGGGCGCGGTTTTCGGACCTGTCGTCTTTCTATGGATAGTTTTCGGCTCGATTTTAGGCGGCGCGGTGCACGACTATATGAGCGGGATGATAAGCGCCCGTCACGACGGCGCGTCGATAGCGGAATTGTCGGGCGAATATCTCGGAAAAACCGCGAAGATCGTTATGCGCGTATTTTCCGTGATACTTCTCGTGCTGTGCGGAACGGTGTTCGTGACCAGTCCCGCCGGACTTCTCGACAAATTGACGCCCGATCGGTTGAACGGAACGTTCTGGGCTGTCGTTATTCTCGTGTATTATCTGCTTGCGACGCTTTTACCGATAGATAAGTTGATAGGTAAATTATATCCCGTGTTCGGAGTTTTACTGATAGTTATGGCGGGCGCGGTGATCGGCGGTATTATTTTTTCGGGCGGCAAATATTCCGTTCCCGAAATCACGCTTGCGGATTTGCATCCGCAAGGAACGCCGATATGGCCGTATATGTTCATTACGGTCGCCTGCGGCGCGGTATCGGGATTTCACGCGACGCAGTCCCCTATGATAGCGAAATGCATCACGTCCGAAAAGCAGGGAAGAAAAATCTTTTACGGCGCGATGATCAGCGAATCGGTGATCGCTCTGGTGTGGGCGGCGGCGGGCGTAGCGTTTTACGGTACGACGCAACTTTTAAACGAGGCTCTTGCGAGCGGCGCGTCGAACGTGGTGTATGAAATATCTACGGGCGTACTCGGCGTATTCGGCGGAATTCTCGCCGTTGCGGGCGTAATAGTCTGTCCTATCACGTCGGGCGATACGGCGTTCCGCAGCGCGAGGCTTATCCTTGCGGAAACGTTCAGGCTCGACCAGAAGAAACTCAGAAACAGGCTGTATATCACTATTCCGCTGCTCGTCGTCGGAGGATTGCTTACGTGGTTCGCCATAGCCAACGACAACGGATTTCAAATAATATGGCGGTACTTTTCGTGGAGCAATCAGACTTTGGCGATGATCGCGCTCTGGGTGGCGACGGCGTATCTGCTGAAAGAGGGGAAGGACCGCTTCACCTC
>CADBSX010000033.1 GCA_902797515.1 uncultured Eubacteriales bacterium
ATACTTCCGTATTGTCAAGGGCTTTAACATAGCATTGACCGCATTATCGCCGCTTAAAAAAACTATTGATAAGGTGTGTTACACTTATGAATATAGAAGAGGAATTGTTTTCAAAATATTCCGCGGACGAAGAGAAACTAGCCGCCTACGGATTTATAAAAAGAGACGGCGCGTATTTTTACGAGAAAGACCTTGCCGGCGACGGATTGAAGATCGTCGTCGAGTATAGCGGCGAATTCAAAGGCAGGATAATCGATACGGCGTTCGGCGAAGAATACGTCAATTACAGGCTTAAAGACGCGACGGGTTTCAGCGCGGGCGTAAAATCAAGATTTACAGACCTTCTTTCGGACATAAGGGATAAGTGCTGCGAAAAGAGGCTATACGCGACGGAACAAGCCGTAAGGCTCAATAAATTCATAGCGGAAAGATTAGGCGGAAAGCCCGAATTTCTCTGGGAAAAATATCCGTCTTTTTCCATTTACAGGCGGTACGACAACAAGAAGTGGTACGCGCTTTTCGGCAGTATTCCGAGAAATAAAGCGGATAAGAGCGAAAGCGAAGAAGAAGTCGAAATAATAAACCTGAAAGCGGACGGGGAAAAAGTCGCGGAACTTCTTTTTAAGGAAGGATATTTCGAGGCGTATCATATGAACAAAAAGAGTTGGATAACGGTGATACTCGACGGTACGGTTCCGAACGGGGAAATCGAAAAACTGATACTCGGAAGTTACGCGAGCGCGGGGAATAAGTGAGTTTTTGCAAAATATTTCAAATATTTACCGAAAAAAACTTGACAAATTAAATATAGTAATGTAAAATAGATTAGCACTCCTTAGGGGTGTTAATTTTTTTGGAAGGCGAAAGATATGGCAAAAGGAAACAGAACCAGAATCACTTTGGCGTGTACTGAATGCAAGCAGAGAAATTACGACGATTATAAAAACAAGAAGAACGATCCGGACAGAATAGAGATAAACAAGTATTGTCCGTTCTGCAAAAAGCACACCGTTCACAAAGAGACGAAGTAATATTTTTTCGTGTAACGAGAGGTAAACGAAATGGCAAAAAATCAGGAAAACAACGCCGAGAAGAAAACGGAAAAAAAAGTAAAGAAGAATAAAAAACCGAACATTTTCGTCCGTATGTGGGGAAAGATAAAGGAAGTTTTCTCGGAACTTAAAAAGGTCACGTGGCCTTCTTTCGGAACGGTTTTGAAGCAACTCGGCGGCGTTCTCGTAATAATCGTGATCGTTCTCGCTCTCATTATGGTCATCGACCTCGGTTTGAGTCAGGTTTTAAGGCTCGTCCGTAACGATACGGCGTCGGTCGCAGGATCAATCATAGGCAGGATACTTTAATGGGGAACGCAGAAGCGAGGTGGTACGTCCTTCATACCTATTCGGGATATGAATCGCTCGTAAAAGACACCATTGAAAAACTCATCGAGAACAACAATTTGAAAGACGTTATTCTCGATATAAAGATACCGATGGAAGAGACCATCGAGGAAAAGGCGAACGGAAAGAAGAAAGTCGTCACGAGGAAAGTTATTCCCTGTTACGTTTTCGTGAAACTCGTCTATTCCAACGATATGTGGTTTCTTCTTACCAACACGCGCGGCGTGACGGGATTCGTCGGTCCGCAAGGGAAAGCCGTTCCGCTCACCACCGCCGAAGTAAAGAAAATGCGGCTGGAAGAGGTCGTGACCGATTCCGACATAAAGGCGGGCGACAGCGTAAAGGTCGTTTCCGGCGCTTTGGACGGATTTATCGGCACGGTGAAGGCTGTGAACGCCGACGCGCGTAAAGCGAGAGTGAAAGTCACTATGTTCGGCACGGAAACGGAAGTCGAACTCGGATTTTTCGAGATCGAAAAGATCCACGTCACTCAATAACATTATTATATATAACGCATAAAGCGGTTTAAAATCCGTTTTATATAGTGGGAGGAACGTTAAATTTTTTCATGGCGTTCCGAGAATCACCACAATTTCGGAGGAGAAATATGGCTAAAAAAGTTACAGCAATGGTAAAATTGCAACTGCAAGCCGGAAAAGCGACGCCGGGACCTCCCGTCGGATCGACGTTAGGACCTTACGGTATCAATATTCCGGGCTTTACCAAGGAATTCAACGCAAAGACGGCAGATCAGGTCGGCTTGATAATTCCCGTAGTGATCACTATTTATCAGGACCGTTCGTTCACGTTCATACTCAAAACGCCTCCCGCGCCCGTCCTTATCAAAAAGGCGTGCGGAATAGAGACGGCAAGCGCGAAGCCGAATAAGGACAAAGTGGCTAAACTTACGAAAGCGCAGGTCGAAGAGATCGCGAAAGTAAAGATGCCCGATCTTAACGCGGCGTCGCTCGAAGCGGCTATGAGCATGATCAAAGGTACCGCTCGCAGTATGGGCGTTACCGTAGAAGAATAAAGGAGAGGTGGGAGAGAATTTTCTCGCTATAACCACAAGGAGGATTCATAAATAATGAAATACGGAAAAAAATACGCCGACAGTTTGAAGGCATACGACCGCACGAAACAATATGAAATAGGCGAGGCGATGGACGTCGTTATCGGCAACGCGAAGGCGAAATTCGACGAGACGATAGAATTCCATTGCAGGCTCGGAGTAGATCCGAAACAAGCGGATCAGCAGGTCAGAGGCGTTATCGTCCTTCCTAACGGAACGGGCAAGACGGTCAGAGTTCTCGTCCTCGCCAAGGGCGAAAAAGCGGACGCGGCGACCGCCGCGGGCGCGGACTACGTCGGCGCGGAAGAACTCGTCGCGAAGATCCAGAAAGACAACTGGTTCGATTTCGACGCGGTCATCACGACTCCCGATATGATGGGCGTCGTAGGAAGAATAGGTAAACTTTTAGGTCCTAAGGGACTTATGCCGAACCCGAAGTCGGGAACGGTCACCATGGACGTCGTAAAGGCGATAAAGGACATCAAAGCAGGTAAAGTCGAATACATACTTGACAAGCAGGCGATAATCCATTGTCCGATCGGCAAGAAGAGTTTCGGCAAAGAGAAACTCACGGAAAACTACACCGCGCTTTTAGACGCGATCGTCAAAGCTAAACCTGCGGCGGCGAAAGGTCAGTATATAAAGAGCGTAACGGTTACCAGCACTATGGGCCCCGGCGTAAAAGTTTCTACCAAAAACGCGTGATTTTCGTTTGACAAAAATCACGGGAAGAAGTATAATATAGTCAACTTAACAGCCTGAGACAGTAGGTCATAATTTACGGCTTGTCCGTAAAACCAACCGAGGCGGCAGAAAAGAGAGTTTTTTAGAGCCCTCGTATGCCGTTTCGGCATACGAGGGCTGTTTACAAAGAAAAAACGGAGGTAAAAAAGTGTCGGCAAATTTAGAGGCTAAAAAGCAAGTAGTCGAAGACATCAAAGCAAAGATACAAGCCAGCAAGTCCGTGGTACTTGTGGACTACAAGGGCTTGACCGTTGCTCAGGATACCGAATTCCGTTCTAATATGAGAAAGGCGAACACCGAATACAAGGTTCTTAAAAACACCTTGCTTAAACGCGCGTTCAACGAACTCAGCGTCACAGCGTTTGACGAAGATCTTAACGGCCCGACCGCCGTTGCGTTCTGTCCCGACGAGACGAGCGCGGCGAAGGTAGTCGTGGATATGTGCAAGAGCACGGAAGACAAGATCTCTGTCAAAAGCGCGTACGTTGACGGCTCGTATCAGGACGTAAAAGCGGTAAAGGAACTCGCGTCGATCCCGTCGAAAGACGTTCTCGTCGCAAAACTCGCGGGCGCATTGTCCGGAATCGTACGCGGCCTTGCAGTCGCTCTTAACAGAGTCGCGGAGCAGAAGGAACAAAACGCTTAAAGGTTTATAAACGGTGATAAGCGTCGCGATACTTCGTTTCTGCTCGGTTTTTGAAATTCCTGCGACCGAAAAGGTCGCCCCCTTTCAAAAACAGTCGCGAGCCTCGTCTCGCTCGCTTCTGACCGTTAAAAAAGAAAAGTTACGCGAGCCTTGAAGAACTCGTTTCTAAACCTTAAAATATTATTTTAAAAGCGTAGCGTTTCTTTCTGTTTTCACAATAGTTATAAGAGCAAATAATAAAAACAAAAAAGAGAGGATAAAAAAAATGGCTGATATAGCAAAATTCATCGAAGAAATCAAAGGTATGACCGTTCTCGAACTCAATAGTTTAGTTAAGGCTATCGAAGAAGAATTCGGAGTAAGCGCGGCCGCTCCCGTAGCGGTTGCGGGCGCGGCGGCTGCGGAAGCGGCTCCGGCGGCGGAAGAAAAGACGGAATTCAACGTCGTTTTGAAAGAGATTGGCGCGAACAAGATCGCTGTCATCAAAGCGGTCAGAGAGATCACCGGTCTCGGACTCGTCGATGCGAAGAACATGGTCGAGAAACTCGGCACGGTCAAAGAGGCCGCTCCGAAGGACGAGGCCGAAAAGATGGTTGCCAAACTCAAAGAGGCGGGCGCCAACGCGGTTATGGAATAATTTTTTCCGTAAAAACGATCGAAAGGATTTCCTTTTTTCCGGGAAGTCCTTTTTCTCGTGAAACGGGAAGTAAAAAAATATTTTCGGAAAAAGCGTTAAATAAGTTGCTTTTTATTTTTAAATCGGTATAATATTGAATTAAGGAATAAAGGTTTGGTGCAGACCAAACCTTTTTCTTATACGAGATATTCGATTTTCAATAATTAGCCGAGCGCGAACGAGTTTACGGAGGTGAAACTATGGAAAAGAAGGATAAAAATGAAAGCAGGGAAAAGAAAGTAGATCCCTTGCCCGCAAAAGATCGTCCGGAAGAGATAATTCCTAACTACGAGTATTTATTCAACGACGAGGAAAAAAAGCCCGCGAAGAAAAGGGGATTATTCTCTAAACTTTTAAAGGTCAATTTAAAGACCATAATTCTTTCGACGATCGTCTATTTTTTTCAGGCGTTGCCCCTTTGGGTGCTGCCGCTCGTCACGGCGAACGTGATCGACATCGCGGGAAAAGCGATAACCGACGGCGGACTTGCGCAATCCGCGGCGATCGAACTCGGCGTAAATATCGCCGTACTCGTCGTCGTGATACTTACGAACGTGCCTTTCACCGTTTTAAGGTATAAAATGCTCAGCAAGATGCTCCGCCGCACGAACGCGGGACTGAAAAGCGCGGTGATAAGGAAATTACAGCAGTTGTCGATAACCTATCACAAGGATATACAGTCCGGTAAAATACAGGCTAAATTCCTTCGCGATATAGAATCGATAGACGTGCTTATGAACGGAATAATGTTCGGTTTCGTAGCGAACGTCGTGGGGATAATCGTTTCGTCCGCGATATCCGTTTACAGGAACGGTTACGTTTCCCTCTTTTTCCTCTTGATAATCCCGTTGAACGTCTGGCTCACGTTCGCTTTCAGAAAGAAGATAAGGCAGACGAATAAGGATTTCAGAGTAAAGACGGAAGACGTCAGCGCAAAACTTTCCACGATGATGGAGATGACGCCCGTCACGAAATCGCACGGACTTCAAAGCGTCGAGATAGCGACGCTCGACCGTTCGATAGCAAGCGTTACGCGTTCGGGAATGGACGTCGATAGAGTGGTTGCGTATTTCGGCTCTTTATCTTTCGTCGTACAGCAACTTCTGAAAGTGGGCTGTCTCGTATTCTGTATATTTTTAGCGATAAAGGGGATCATCACGGTAGGCGAA
>CADBSX010000034.1 GCA_902797515.1 uncultured Eubacteriales bacterium
CGACGGCGAAAGAGAAAAATTAGTGAAATTCAACGAGATAAAACAAAAGATTTTAAGCGGGATAAACGAATTGACGAATTGACGGTACACAAAGGAAAAGGCGGGACGATAATCCCGCCTTGCTTAAAAATAAAAAAGGACTTAAAATAAAGTGAAAGAAAAGAAAGTTTTAAAAGTGCGGTTTTTAGGCGGCGTAGGCGAAATAGGAAAAAACATGACCGCCCTCGAATACGGCAAAGACATTATAGTAATAGACGCGGGACTGACGTTTCCCAGCGTGGATATGCCCGGGATAGATCAGGTAATTCCCGATACGACGTATCTTTTGCAGAATAAAGACAAAATACGCGGAATAATTTTAACGCACGGACACGAGGACCATATCGGCGGACTTCCTTACGTTTTAAAAGATATTTCCGCCCCCGTTTACGGGACGAAACTCACGCTCGTATTATGCGAACACAAACTCAAAGAGCAGAAGGTGAGCGATTACACGCTCAACTGCGTAAATCCCGGTACGGTAGTCAAACTCGGCTGTTTTACGGTCGAATTCATACACGTAAATCACTCTATCCCTGGGAGTTGCGCGCTCTCGATAGGTACGCCCGTCGGCACGGTTTTCCACTCCGGCGATTTCAAGATAGACTTAACGCCGATAAACGGCGCTATGATAGATATGCCGCGAATTTCCGAAATAGGCAAAAAGGGCGTATTGCTGTTGCTTTGCGAATCGACTAACGTCGAACACGAAGGCTATACGATGAGCGAACACGTCGTTGGCGAAACTCTGGACAGACTTTTCGCGGACAACGTGAAGAGGCGCATAATCGTCGCGACGTTCGCGACCAACGTTCATAGACTTCAACAGATAGTCGATCTCGCTGTCAAACACAAGAGAAAGGTTGCGTTTTCGGGCAGAAGTATGCTGAACGTCGTCGAGGCGGCAGTAAAGATAGGGGAAATGAACATACCGGAAAACATAACGGTCGATATATCGAAGATAAAGAACGTCGCGGATAAAGATCTCGTTATAGTATCTACGGGAAGTCAGGGAGAGCCTATGAGCGCGCTGACTCGTATGGCGGCGGGCGATCACGATCAGGTAAAGGTAGGCGCGAACGACACTATAATTATTTCCGCGTCGCCTATTCCGGGGAACGAAAAGAATATATATCAGGTTATAAACAATCTCTACCGCATGGGCGCGGAAGTGGTGTATAAGTCGATAGAAAAAATTCACGTTTCGGGGCACGCCTGTCAGGAAGAACTCAAAATACTTCATACTCTTTTGAAACCGAAATTCTTTATTCCCGTCCACGGCGAGTACAGGCATCTCAAAAAGCACGTAAAACTCGCGAGGTCGTTAGGGATGAAGGAAACGAATATGGTTATAGCCGAACTCGGCGATACGGTTGAACTTACCGAAAAAACGATAAAATCCGGCGAAAAATTCCAATTCGGAGCAAGGTATATCGACGGGCTTTCCATAGACGATACGCAGACCGTCGTAAGGGACAGAAAACGCCTCGCGGAAGACGGACTTATCGTCGCCGTATGCTGTGTTTCGGATTATTCGGGCGAGATAATGCAAGAGCCCGATATTATAAACAAAGGCTCTATCCTTTCCGAAGTTCAGGTGCAGGAGGCGAAGAGGATCGTTTATAAGACGATAAGCGAATTCGACGTCAAGGCGGCGGTGGCGTCGGATATGTCGGAGATAAGAAATTCAATAAGGAAGAATTTGCGGAATTACATTTTCAAAGCGACAAAGAAAAATCCTATGATAATTCCCGTGATAACCGAAGTATAATGCATCCGTATATTTCCGAACTTTTAAAGAAAAACGCAGGGCTTACGATTGACGGAAAACTCGCGAAAATACGCGATAAATACAGGGAAAGAGGAGTTCCGACGCTGCTCGACGAAAGCCTTAACGAAATGTTGCTTTTGCTTTATCTTCGCCGTCCGAAAAAGATACTCGAATTCGGGACTTCGCTAGGGTGTTCGGGGATCGCGATGCTCTCTCTTTTAAAAGACGCGGAATTATATACGATCGAAAACAGGGAAGAAACGAGAAAAGAGGCTTTAAAGAATTTTTCCGACTTCGGGCTTTCAGACAGAGTAAAATCGTATTCGGGCGAGGCGACTGAAGTCGTAAAAGAAGTCGGCGACGGTTTCGACTTCGTGTTTTTGGACTGCGGGAAGTCCAAATATAAGGAACTTTTTCCCGAAATAAAGAAAATTTTAAATCAAAACGGCGTAATATTCGCCGATAACGTACTCTTCCGAGGTTACGTTACGGGCGAAGTAAAGCCTCCGCACAGGCATAATACCATAACGAAAAATATGCGCGAGTTTCTTGAAACGATAGTTTCCGATAAGGATTTTATAACGACTATATCGGACGTCGGGGACGGAATAAGCGTATCGGTAAAAAAATAAAATGATCGAATTATTAGCCCCCGCGGGCAATTTTTCTAAACTTAAAACTGCCGTTTACTTCGGAGCGGACGCCGTTTATCTCGGCGGAAAAGATTTTTCTCTTCGGGCGCAGTCCGATAATTTTACCGAGGAAGAAATAGAAGAGGCGGTCGGATTCGCGCACGGAAAAAACGTAAAAATTTACGTTACCGTCAATATTTTTGCGAAGAATTCCGATTTTTCGGAAACCGAAAAATATTTTAAGTTTCTCGAAAGCGCGGGCGTTGACGCCGCGCTTATTACCGACGCGGGACTTATAGCGCAGTGCAAAAAAGTCGCTCCGCGGCTGAAAATTCACCTTTCCACGCAGGCGAACACTCTCAATAAATACGCGGTGAAGTTCTGGGCGGAACAGGGCGTGGAGAGAGTCGTTCTCGCAAGGGAACTCTCTCTTTCGGAAATAAGGGAAATTTCAGCCTTTTGCCCCGAAACACAGTTGGAGGCGTTCGTTCACGGCGCGATGTGCATTTCTTACAGCGGAAGATGTCTTTTATCCAATTATCTTAACGGCAGAGACGCGAACAGGGGCGAGTGCGTTCAGGCTTGCAGATGGAAATACGAGTTAAAGGAATACGGAAAAGACGGCGAACTCTATCCGATAGAAGAGGACGGGCGGGGAACTTATTTTCTCAACAGTAAAGACCTCAATATGATAGAACACCTCGGTGAAATGGTTTCGGCGGGCGTATCTTCTTTCAAGATTGAGGGAAGGATGAAGAGCGAATACTATCTCGCGACCGTTGTGAACGCGTATCGCCGCGCGATAGACGATTTTCTTAAAAACGGCGATAATTACGATAAAAATAAATATTATTACGAGTTATTGAAAACGAACCACAGGGCGTTTACGACGGCTTACGCGTTCGGCGAAAACTCCGAAACGTTGAACTATGAAAACTCGCAGTCGTCTGGGGAAAGAGTTTTTGCGGCGGTCGTAACGGAAGGATACGCGAACGGATATTTCACCGTCGAAATGCGCAACCGCTTTAAAAAAGGCGACAGGCTCGAAGTTCTTTCGCCGAGCGAAAATTTCAATAAGACTTTCATCGCGGAAAAGATGACCGACGAAGAGGGAAACGAAATTTCCGACGCGAAGATAGTTCAGCAAAAAATAAGGATATATTCCGATTTGCCTTTGCGCGTCGGGGACATTTTAAGAAAATAAAACGGACGACCGTTACCATCCGGAAAAGACGCCGAAAATTTCGGTCGGCATAGAGCGGCGAAAAACGACATATATTTTAAAGAGGTTTAAAATTATGTTGTGGGATTTTCTGAACTTTATCGTCGCGAAAATAGTTTTTTTCTGTTCGGGCATAGGCGGGGACAGTTTCCCGAAACCTCTTTCGCAAGAGGACGAGAGCAAATATCTCGCTTTATACAGGGAAACGGGCGATCCGCGCGCTAAAGAAATGCTTATTAAGCACAATCTTCGGCTCGTCGCGCACATAGCGAAAAAGTATCAGGGCGCGGAAGACGGCGACGACCTTATTTCCGTCGGCTCGATCGGGCTTATAAAGGCGATAAACACTTACGAGCCGAATAAGGGGACGCAACTCGCGACTTACACCGCAAGATGCATAGAAAACGAAATGCTTATGCTTTTACGGGCGAACAAGAAATATAAAAACAACGTTTCTCTCTACGATACCGTGGGCACGGACAAAGACGGCAACGAACTCGAACTTATGGATCTCTTATACGAGAAAGAGGACGGAGTTCTGGATAAGGTCGAAAGCCGACTTTTAAAAGACAAATTCGTGGAAGTTATGAAAAGATGCCTGACCGACAGAGAGTTTAAAATAATGTGTTTGAGGTACGGCATAAAGTGCGAAAAGCCTCTTACGCAGAGGGAAGTTTCCAAAAAACTTAAAATTTCGAGATCTTACGTTTCGAGAATAGAAAAGAAGTCGATCGAGAAGATAAAAGAAGAAGTAAAAAACGTTAATTTTTTCAGTTAAAAAAAGAGAAGGAGTACTTATGAAATACTATTTATCCGTAGATATAGGCGCGTCGAGCGGCAGGCATATTTTGTCGCATATCGAGAACGGAAAACTCGTTCTGGAAGAAATCTACCGTTTTGAAAACGGCATGGAAGAAAAGGACGGGCATCTCGTCTGGAATTACAGAAAACTTTTCGGCGAGATAATAAGCGGCGTCAAAGAGTGTAAAAAAATCGGAAAGATCCCCGTGAGTATGGGAATAGACACTTGGGGCGTCGATTACGCGCTGATAGATAAGGACGACAACGTGATAGGCGACGTTTACGCCTATCGCGACGGCAGGACGGAAGAGCCGATAAAGAAAGTTCACTCGATAGTGCCTTTTGAGAAATTGTACGAAAGGACAGGATCGCAATTCCAGATATACAACACGGTTTATCAATTATACGCCGATAAACTCACGGGAAAACTCGATAAAGCCGAAAGATTTCTTATGATGCCGGATTTCTTCAACTTCCTTTTGACGGGCGTTAAGAAAAACGAGTTCACGAACGCGTCCACCACGGGACTTTTGGGAGCGAAAACGAGAGAGTGGGATAAAGAAACGATACGCGATCTCGGATTTCCGGAAAAACTCTTCCAAGATCTCGCGTTGCCCGCGACGAAAGTAGGGAATTTAAGAAAAGAGATAGCGGAAGAGATAGGTTTCGACGTCGAAGTCGTACTTCCCGCGACTCACGATACCGCGAGCGCGGTGATGGCCGTTCCCGCGTCGGGAACGCCCCTTTATCTGTCGAGCGGCACTTGGTCGCTCCTCGGCATAGAATCGCCCGTCGCTATATGCACGAAAGAGGCTCTGAACGCCAATTTTACGAACGAAGGCGGCTATAACAAGTCCACGAGATTTCTCAAAAATATAATGGGCTTATGGATGATTCAGAGCGTTCGCCGCGAACACGGGAAAAAATACGGTTGGGGCGATTACGTCCGCCTCGCGGAAGAAGTCAAAGATTTCGATAGTATAGTCGATGTAAACGACCAAAGTTTTCTATCGCCCGCAAATATGATCGACGCGATAAAGGAATATTGTCGTAAGACGGGACAGAAGGTCCCCGAAACGGCGGGAGAGTTAGCGCTTTGCGTTTACGACAGTCTCGCCGTCTGTTACGATAAGGCGATAAAGACGATAGAGAAAATAACGGGAAAGACGTTCGATCGTATCCACGTCGTCGGCGGCGGCTGTCAGAACGGATATCTGAACAAACTCACCGCGAAGAGGACGGGAAAGAAAGTAGTCGCCGGTCCCGTCGAGGCGACGGCGATAGGAAACGCTCTGTGCCAACTTTTATACGACGGCGCGGTCGGAGACGTGAACGAGGCGAAAGAACTCGTTAAAAATTCGTTTGATCTCGAAGTGATCGGATAAAATTTTCCACAGAAAAATCCTCGTTTTTACGGGGATTTTTTCATATACGGCTTTTTTCGTAATATATTAGTATAGAGGAAATTTTTTTGAAAAAACTAAAAGAAAGAACGTTTTATATTCTGACTTCGGTTATTCTCGCGGTTTTGGCGGCGGGAATCGTCGCGGTATGCTTTATTCCCGACAGAGAAGTCGTCGTAATATCGCTCGGCAAGAGTTATTCGCCCGTCTATAACGGAAACAGGGCGGAAAAGAAAGTCGCCCTAATGTTCAACGTTTACGAGGGAGCGGAAATAGTGGAAGAGATATGCGGCGTTTTAAGAGCGAACGGCGCGACGGCGACTTTTTTTATCGGCGGATGCTGGGCGGAGGATAACGGGGAAACTCTCGTTAAAATTCTCGAAAACGGCAACGAGATAGGCAGTCACGGCTATTTCCATAAAGATCACTCGAAACTCGACGAGAACGGAAACAGGGAAGAGATGGTTTCGACCGCGGACCTTATAAAAAGACTTACAGGCGTAGAGGTAAAACTTTTCGCTCCGCCGTCCGGCGCGTTTTCGGACAAAACTCTGAAAGTCGCGGAAAGTCTCGGATATAAAACCGTCCTTTGGTCGAAAGATACCGTCGATTGGCGTGACAAAAACGAAAAAACGGTGTATAATAGAGCCACAAAGAATATCGCGGGCGGCGATTTCGTGCTTATGCATCCGAAAGAACACACTCTCGCCGCGCTCGACGGCATTCTGAAATATTACGCGTCGATAGGACTTCGTGCGGTCACCGTGTCGGAGTGCCTGAAATGATTTGAAATGATATATTACAAGAAATACGATAACGGATTAAAACTTATAGTCAACAAAATGGAAGGGATGCTTTCCGTTTCGGCAGGCATACTCGTCGGGGCGGGAAGTTGTCTCGAAACGGCTGAAAACAACGGCATTTCGCATTTTATCGAACATACGACGTTTAAAGGCACCGAAAAATATGGTTCTTTCTCTCTTTCCGCCGCGTTCGACGATATAGGCGCGCAGGTCAACGCGTTCACGTCGAAAGAAATGACCGTTTATTACGTGAAGAGTTTATACGACAAGGCGGAACGCTCGTTCGACCTTCTTTCCGATATGTTTCTCAACGCGACCTATTCCGCGGACGAACTCGAAAAGGAAAAAGGCGTCGTCATTGAAGAGATAAATATGGCGGCGGACACGCCCGAAGACGTGTGTTTCGACAACCTCGCGGAAGTTTATTTCGGAAAAAACGGGCTCGGAAGGACTATTCTCGGTCCGTCTCGCAATATAAGGGCTTTTACGCGGGAAGATATTTTAAAATACAGGAAAAAATATTACAATGCGGATAACGTAGTTATTTCCTTTGCGGGAAATATAAGCGGACAAGCCGCCGAAAAACTTACGGAAAAATATTTTCTGCCTTTTATTTCGAGCGAAAAGTCCGACAAAACGGCAGTCGGGATATCCGAAAATTTCGGAAAGATTGTAAAAAGGAATAAAGATATAGAGCAAGTTCATTTGGGCTTTGCGTATAAAGGCGTAAAATTCGACGGGGAATATTCCGACGAATTATCGCTTGTAAACGCCGTTTTGGGGTCGGGCATGAGCAGCAGACTTTTCAGAAAAGTGCGGGAAGAACTCGGACTTTGCTATACGATCTATTCATATCCGTCGGGATACAGAAATCAGGGGACTTTCGCCGTTTACGCGGGAGTGAATACGGATAGCGCGGGGCTCGCCGCCGAGGCGATATCGGGCGTATTGAAAGAATTTGCGAAAAACGGCGCGAGCGGGGAAGAGATAGCGCGGGCGAAGGCTCAGTTTTTGAGTTCTTTCGCGTTCGGTCAGGAAAACACATCGTCGCAGATGATACTTTACGGGAAATACCTTTTGTTTTCCGGAAAGGTATTCGATATCGACGGAAAGATAAAAAATATAGAAACAACGTCTGACGAAAGGATAAACGAATTCGTCAGGCAAATGGATTTTGAAAACCGATGCGTTTCCGTTTACGGTAAAAACGCGTCGAAAGTAGTTATCGACGTTTAAATAAAAAAACGCAAGTTGATACTTGCGTTTTTTTATTGTTTTACAGGCTTAATACATTCCGCCCATGCCCTGTCCGCCCTGCGGCATCGGCTGCGGCGGTTCGGGAATATCGGTCACGATGCTTTCCGTGGTGAGGAGAGTAGAGGCGATCGACGCCGCGTTTTGAAGAGCGGATCTCGTGACTTTCGTAGGATCTATTATTCCGCTTGCGACCATATCGACGTATTCGTTTTTATACGCGTCGAAACCGTAATTCGATTTCTTGCTTCTCAAAATATTGTTAAGGATAACCGATCCGTCGAGACCTGCGTTCGCGGCTATCTGTCTTACGGGCTCTTCTATCGCGCGAAGTATGATTTCAGCGCCCGTTTTTTCGTCGCCCGAAAGTTTGGCGATAAGCGCTTTGAGCGCCGGAATAGCGGTAAGAAGAGCGGTCCCGCCGCCGGGGACGATGCCTTCTTCGACCGCGGCTCTCGTCGCTGCGAGCGCGTCTTCTATACGCAGTTTCTTCTCTTTCATTTCGACTTCCGTCGCTGCACCGACGTTTATGACCGCAACGCCGCCCGCGAGTTTTGCAAGTCTTTCCTGCAATTTTTCCTTGTCGTAATCGGAAGTCGTTTCCGCGATCTGCGCTTTTATCGAAGAAACTCTCGACTTTATCGCGTCGGGATCGCCCGATCCGCCGATTATTACCGTGTTTTCTTTATCTACTTTAACCTGCGAGGCTCTGCCGAGCATATCGGGCGTTACGTCCTTGAATTCCACGCCGAGTTCGGAAGAAACGACCTGACCGCCGGTAAGTATCGCTATATCTTCGAGCATCGCTTTTCTTCTGTCGCCGAATCCCGGGGCTTTAACCGCAACGCAGTTGAACACGCCTTTGAGTTTGTTCACGACGAGCGCGGCAAGCGCGTCGCCTTCGACTTCTTCCGCTATTATAAGGAGTTTCTGTCCTTGTTGCGCGATAGGCTCTATAACGGGCAGAATTTCCTGTATGGAAGAAATTTTCTTATCGGTTATAAGGATAACGGGATCATCGTAAACGGCGACCATTTTATCGGCGTCGGTCACCATATAAGCGGACGCGTATCCGCGATCGAACGACATACCGTCAACGGTAGTGAGTTCGGTTTTCATGGTCTTGCTTTCCTGAATCGTTATAACGCCGTCTTTGCCGACTTTATCCATCGCGTCGGAAATGAGTTCGCCGACCGTATCGTCGCCCGCCGAGATAGACGCGACCTGCGCGATAGCGGTTTTAGATTCCACGGGCTTGCTGATGTTTTTGAGTTCTTCGACCGCGACGTCCACGGCTTTTTGTATTCCCTTTTTAAGAACTATCGGATTTGCGCCCGCGGCGAGGTTTTTAAGCCCCTCTTTTATCATCGCTTGAGCGAGAACGACGGCGGTAGTTGTTCCGTCGCCCGCGACGTCGTTGGTTTTCGTCGAAACTTCTTTTACGAGTTGCGCGCCCATATTTTCAAACGGATCTTTGAGTTCGATCTCTTTCGCGATCGTAACGCCGTCGTTCGTTATGAGCGGCGCGCCGTATTTCTTGTCTAAAACGACGTTTCTGCCTTTCGGTCCCAACGTTATTTTAACTGTGTCTGCAAGAGTGTTTACGCCTGTTTCGAGGGCTTTTCTCGCCTCTTCGCCGTATTTAATCTGTTTAGCCATATTTTTATTCCTCCCGAATTATTCTATTATCGCTATAATATCCGACTGACGGACGATCGTCACTTCTTCGCCGTTTACTTTTATCTTCGTTCCCGCGTCGGTCGGGAAGAGAACCGTGTCGCCGGTCTTTACCTGCATCACTATTTCTTTACCGTAAAGATTTCCGCCTATACCGACGGAAACTACGGTCGCGGTAGAATATTTGTCCGCGGACGCCGACGGAAGGATAAATCCGCCTTTCGTCGTTTCGTTTTTTTCTTTTACGTCGACAACTACGTTGTCGAATAACGGTTTGATGTTCATTTTTTTGCCTCCGATTTTCATTTTTTAGCACTCTCAACTTTCGAGTGCTAATTATATTATAGCCTTAAACGAAAATTTGTCAATGGATTTTTCGTGTTTTTTCAAAAATTTTTTTATTTTGAAATCGACAAAATTCAGTTTGAGTTAAATTGAGCCAAAATCATTGCAAAAACCGACGTTATGTGATAAAATAATAATATGATTTTACGCGAGGTTATATTGATATGATCGACAGGTGGGACAAAAGGTTTCTCGAACTTGCGGATCTGGTCGCGACTTGGTCGAGTTGCTATCAGGAAAACCGTCAGATAGGCGCGGTGATAGTCAAAGACAAGAGGATAATGACTACGGGATACAACGGCGCGCCGAGCGGGATAGAGAGTTGCAAGAGCAAGGGAAAGTGCATAAGGCGCGAACTGAATATTCCGAGCGGAACTCAACTCGAAAAATGCTATGCCGTTCACGCGGAAGAAAACGCGATAGCGCAGGCGGCTAAACTCGGCGTATCCGTCGATGGCGGAACGTTGTATTGCACTCACCAGCCGTGCGTCGTATGCACGAGGATCATAATAAATTCGGGAATAAAGCGCATAGTATATAAAAAAGGATATCCGAGCGATTTTTCTCTTGAACTTCTGAAAGAGGCGAAAGTGGAAATAGAGCGCGCGGAGGAATAAAGGAGACGAAATGTCGGAAAATTCAGGCAATATTATGACCGTTATCGACGAGGACGGAACGGAAAGAGATATGGAAATACTCTTTACCTATCACTCGGAAGAATACGGTAAAGATTACGTCGTGTTTTTTACTGACGACAAAGAGGAAGATATTTCCGCGGCGGTCTATACGGAAAAAGACGACAACGGCGGAGAACTCTCGGAGATAGAGAGCGACGAAGAGTGGGCGATGCTCGATAAAGTTCTGGAAGAATACCTTGAAGGAGAAGACGAAGATGAACAATGATCCGATAGTTACTTTTGAAATGAAAAACGGCGGGAAGTTTTCGGTGGAATTGTATCCCGAAGTCGCGCCGAACACCGTAAACAATTTTCTTTATCTCGTAAACAAGGGCTTTTACGACGGACTTACTTTTCACAGAGTTATTTCTGGATTTATGATTCAGGGCGGCGATCCTAAGGGAAACGGAACTGGAGGACCGGGATATTCCATACGCGGCGAATTTTCAAAAAACGGCTTTAAAAACGATCTCAAACATAAAAGGGGCGTTATTTCGATGGCGAGATCGATGATGCCTAACAGCGCGGGCTCGCAGTTTTTCATAATGCACGCCGACGCGCCGCATCTCGACGGCAGTTACGCCGCTTTCGGCGCGGTGATAGACGGCATGGACGTTATAGACGAGATCGCGGAAACGAGCGTGGATTATAACGACAGACCATACGAGGATCAGGTAATAAAAAAAGTAACCGCGGACACGTGCGGCATTATATACGACGAGCCCGAAAAATACTGATTGTATTCATTTCTTTCCTCGTCATATAATATATTGTTATAGGACGGCATTGAAATGAAACTCTTTGATCTTCATAACGATTTTTTGACGGTCGGTTTAAAAGAAATACCGAAAGAATACGGAAAAGACGTTGAAGTCGTCGGCGCGCTTTTTAAAGGCGACAGAAGTTTTTCTGAAATTCTGTCGCTTGCCGAAAAATATCCGATAGTTGCGTTCGAGGACGCGGGATACGACGATTTTTCGGTCGAGAAGATAGAGAAATTCCGTCCCGTTTACGTAGGTCTTACTTGGAACGTCGAAAACAGATACGGATACGGCTGCAATTATCCGTACGGACTTAAAAGCGACGGTTTCGGTCTTATAAAGGACCTTAACGCGGCGAACATCGCGGTCGATACGGCGCATCTGTCGAAGGGCGGTTTTATAGACGTTATAGAAAACGCGGATTCCGTGATAAATTCGCACACCTGTTTTTGCGGCGCGTACAGCCATAAGAGAAATATCGAGGATTGGCAGATAAAACTTATTTCCGAAAAGGGCGGCATAGTCGGGATGACGTTATGCGGATATTTTACGACAAGCGGAAAAACTTGTAAAATCGAAGATATAATCTGTCAAATTGATTATTTTTCACAAAAATTCGGCGTTGAAAATCTCGCCGTCGGCACTGATTTTTACGGAACTGATTTTCTGCCGTGCGAAAACGGCGATTATTCTTTTTTCGATACTCTTAAAGCAAATCTTATGATAAAAGGATATAAAGAAGAGGACGTAGAAAAGATTTTTTACGGGAATATAAATAAATTTTTGGAGCGAAAGAAATGGAAATGCAGGAAGCGACTTACAACAATCCCTTGACGAGCAGATACGCGAGCAAGGAAATGATTTCTAATTTTTCCGACGAAAAGAGATTTAAACTCTGGCGGAAATTGTGGATATCGCTTGCGGAAAGCGAAAAGGAACTCGGTCTCAATATTTCCGACGAACAGATAGAGGAGTTGAAAGCGAACGCCGAAAATCTGAATTTAGACGTCGCGAAAGATTACGAGAAGAAACTCCGCCACGACGTTATGGCGCAGGTTTACGCTTACGGCGAGCAATGCCCGAAGGCGATGCCTATCATCCACCTCGGCGCGACGAGTTGTTTCGTCACTTGCAATTCCGAGATAATTATCCTCGATAACGGGCTCGATATAATAAAAAAGAAACTTGTCAACGTAATAGAAAAACTTAAAAAATTTGCGATAAAATATAAAGATTTACCAACTTTAGGATTTACGCATCTTCAACCGGCGCAACTTACGACCGTAGGTAAAAGAGCGACGCTTTGGCTTATGGATCTCGTTATGGATTACGAGTCGCTGTGCAATATCAAAAGCAGAGTCCGCCTGCGCGGAGTAAAAGGAACGACGGGAACGCAGGCGAGTTTTATGGATCTTTTCGACGGCGACGAAGAAAAGGTAAAAGAACTCGAAAGAAAAGTCGTCGGCAAAATGGGATACGAAAAGTTTTATCCTGTGACCGGACAAACCTATCCGAGAAAATTCGATTACGACGTCTTGTGCGTGCTTTCGCAGATCGCGCAGAGTTGCTATAAATTCTCAAACGATATAAGGATATTGCAGAATATGAAAGAGATCGAAGAGCCTTTCGAGAAGAGCCAGATAGGAAGTTCCGCCATGGCGTATAAGAGAAATCCTATGCGTTCGGAAAGGATGAGCTCGCTCGCGAGGTATATGATCACTTTACCTTTGAATTCCGCGATAACTTCTTCCACGCAGTGGTTTGAAAGAACGCTTGACGATTCCGCAAACAGGCGCATAGTCAATTCGCAGGCGTTTATGACCGTTGACGCGATACTGAATATATATATGAACGTAGTCGAAAATATGGTCGTTTACGAAAAAGTGATAGAAAAGCACGTTAAATCGGAACTTCCGTTCATGGCGACCGAAAATATTATGATGGAATGCGTTAAGGCGGGCGGAAACCGTCAGGAATTACACGAGAGAATAAGAGTTTTGTCGATGGAGGCGGGGAGAAACGTAAAGGAACTCGGAAAAGACAACAATTTGCTCGAACTTATAGAGAAAGACGAAGCCTTCGCCGCCGTAAAAGACAGACTCGGAGAAATAGTCGATGCGAAGAAATTCACGGGCAGAGCGCCGAGTCAGGTCGTAGAGTTCATCGAAGAGTACGTCGAGCCGATTTTAAGGGAAAATTCGGAAATTTTAGGAGAAGTTGGCACTGTAACCGTTTGAGTGCTAATTTTTTCTTGACAAAAGTCTTATAATATGATATTATATAACCGAAAAGGAGGTTTTCGGCTATGCAGTATAAAGTTTATTGTCTTTTGAAAAGGGAAAAGGACGACAGGATAGTGCGTGTAAAGGTTTTTGCCGATTGTATTTCCGACGCTCTCGCGAAGGCGAAAGAAATGTTTATGAAAAAACTCAATAAACAGAAGTTCAACATTTTTATGTATGAAACTGCGGAAAACGCGTAAAAAAACAAAATTTCAGCCGTTTGCGAAAAAGCAAACGGCTTTTTGTATAATTACTTTCCGATAAAACATATTATTCGTATGAAAAGCCACGAAATATGGAAAACGGTCGGCGACAGGGAGGACTGTATAATGAAAATGCCGAAAGAGAGGATAAAATATGGAAAAGAAAGGTAATTTAAACGCTAATTATCTCGCTTACGTCGCTAAAATTGCGCCTAAAACAAACGAGAAAAAGACGCTTTTTCACGCGTTCTGGGTTGGCGGTACGATTTGTCTTATAGGGCAGTTCATAAGATATTTTCTCGAATTTACCTTCGGTATGTACGGCGACGAACTTGCCGGCACGACGTCCGTTATCCTTATATTTATAGGATCGTTTCTCACGGGACTCGGCGTTTACGACAGGATAGGGAAATTTGCCGGAGGCGGTTCTATCGTTCCTATCACGGGATTCGCAAATTCCGTCGTGTCCCCCGCGATAGAATTCAAATCGGAAGGTTTTATCTACGGTTTGGCGGCTAAAATGTTCGTGATTGCCGGACCTATAATCGTGTTCGGCGTCGTCGGCAGCGTTTCCGTAGGGCTTGTTTATTATATTATCGGTCTTTTTACGTAAGCCGTAAAAACTATTAAAAACACATATTTATTCAGTGATTTTGCGATAACGCACGGGATTTAATCCCGTGCTTTTTTTAAAGACTTTCGAGAAATAATTCGGCGTATCGAATGAAAGTTCTTCCGAAATTTCCCGTATCGTCATACGGTTTTCGCGTATAAGTTTCTTCGCTTTTTCGATCTTTAATTTTTCGTAATAGCGCATTATCGTATCGCCCGTGCCTTTTTTGAAAACTCTGAAAAGATAAGAGCGATTATATGAAAGTTCTTTGCATAAGGTATCTACGGTGATCCTTCCGTTTACGTTTTCCGCGAGTATCTTTTTTATATCGTGTATCAATTGTTTTTCGCAGTCCTTTTCCCTCAAAAAAATTTTATCCGCGTTTTCAGTTCCGGTCTTCGAGCAGAGAAGTTTGATAAGGAATATTTCGAGAAGGTTTTTTATCGTCTGTATCCCGCCGAGCGGAGGCTCTTTTGCGAGCGGCATTTTCTTCGTTTCGGGATCGGAAAACGGTATATCGAACACTCTTTTCGACTCTTCGACTACGCCGTAAAGATAATTTACGAGAGCGGGATTTACGTCGC
>CADBSX010000035.1 GCA_902797515.1 uncultured Eubacteriales bacterium
GGAAAAACAGTTTTCTGTAATTGCGACGATCCGTTTGAGAGCAACTTTTTCAAATACTTCGCGATGAACTTTAATTTTTTGGGGCTGAAAAAACTTATAGCGACCTGCTACGACAATTCGCCGATAGCGTTTACGCAGTTGGACCTTTTCGGAAAAAATAAAAACTTAAAGAACAATTCGCGGCGCGCGTATAAGATAGAAATAACCGAAGTAAAAGACCTTAACGGCGACGGAGCAACAGACCTTGCCGACGTCAAATATCTCTTGCAGAACAAAGAAAACGCCTTGTCGCTTTTAGAGGGCAACGGGGATTTCCGCTCGGAAGAGTGCGTCGAACTCTTAAAACAAGCGGATATAGTGGTGACAAATCCCCCGTTTTCTCTTTTCCGAGAATATGTTGCTCAACTGGTCGAATATGATAAGAAATTCGTTATAATAGGCAATAAAAACGCAATAGCATATAAAGAGATTTTTCCTTTAATAAAAGATAATAAAATTTGGCTCGGATACAGAAATATAAATCAGGATATGTGGTTGATTGTTCCGGAAAATGCCGAATACGAAAAAATCATTGACGGAAATAAAGTCAAACATATTATGGCTTGTTGGTTTACAAATCTTGAAACGACAAAAAGGCATGAAATAATGCCGCTCTATAAAAAATATTCGCCCGAAGAATATCCGAAATATGATAACTACGACGCAATAAACGTTGATAAAACGACGGATATTCCCTGCGATTATTTTGGGTTTATGGGTGTTCCTATTACTTTTTTAGATAAATATAATCCCGAACAATTTGAAATAATCGGCTTGGACAGATATACAGTTCCAAAAAAATTTTTAGTTGGTGGTCGAGTTGCTATTAACGGAAAACCTTTTTATGCAAGAATTTTAATTAGGAGAAAACAAAATGAAAATTGAACTTCACGAGATAAAAATAAGGGATATAGTCAACGGCTATAAAGACAGCGACGAAAACGGCGTGGTGGGATACGGCGGAAGGCTCAATATACGCCCCGCTTTTCAGCGCGAATTCGTGTATAAAGAAAAACAGCGAAACGCCGTAATTGAAACCGTCGTAAAAGGCTTTCCTCTCAACGTTATGTATTGGGTAGAAGACGAAAACGGAAACTACGAACTTCTCGACGGTCAGCAACGCACGATAAGCATTTGTCAATACGTAAACGGCGATTTTTCACTCAACAGCCGCGCTTTTCATAATCTTACCGAAACAGAGAAAAATCAGATCTTGGATTATTCCCTTATGATTTATATCTGCAAGGGGAACGACAAGGAAAAACTCGATTGGTTTAAGATAATAAATATAGCGGGCGTTCAACTCAAAGATCAGGAACTTCGCAACGCGATCTACACGGGCGCGTGGCTTTCCGATGCGAAACGCTATTTCTCGAAAAACGGTTGCGTGGCGTATCTTCTCGCAAACAAATATTTAAACGGCGAAGTCAACCGTCAGGACTATCTGGAAACGGTGTTGTCGTGGATATCGGCGAAAGAAGGCGTTAAAATCGAAGATTATATGTCTGTTCATCAGCACGACACGCACGCAACGCCTTTATGGCAATATTTTCAATCCGTTATAAATTGGGCGCAAACGATATTCCCGAAATACCGCAAGGAAATGAAAGGACTTGCTTGGGGCGCGCTTTACAATACTTACGGCGATAAAGATTACGATCCGAAAGAAATGGAAGAAAAAATCGTCGCTTTAATGCAAGACGACGATATAACAAAGAGGTCGGGAATATACGAATATCTGCTTTCGGGCAACGAAAAACATTTGAATATCCGCGCCTTTACAGACAACGAAAAAAGGCAGGTTTACGAGCGGCAAAAAGGAATATGCCCCTATTGCGTTGCCGAACACAGAGAGAAAACGCATTACGATATTTCCGAAATGGAGGCAGACCACGTAACGCCGTGGAGCGAGGGCGGTAAAACGAACGTCGATAACTGTCAGATGCTCTGCAAAGAACACAACAGAAGAAAATCAAATATATAAAAAGCAAAA
>CADBSX010000036.1 GCA_902797515.1 uncultured Eubacteriales bacterium
CGCCTGCTTGCCGTAAGCCGACAAATGCCACGGATCTATCATATTTACGTCGTTCAGATCCGCGGTCGCCGCCTCGTATGCGAGGTTGACCATATGATTGAGCGGTAAATTCCAGATAGGGAAGGTTTCGTATTTGGCGTATCCGACTTTATTTCCCCTTACGTGTTCCTGATATAGTTGCGAAAGACAAGTCGCCATTTTGCCCGATCCGGGGCCCGGGGCGGTAATAATTACGAGATCCCTCGTAGTTTCTATGTATTCGTTTTTTCCGTAACCGTCCTCGCTTACGATAAGCGGAACGTTGTTCGGATATCCTTTAATAGGATAGTGGTGATAAACTCTGACGTTCAACTCTTTGAGTTTTTCCTCGAAAGCCTTTGCCGCCTCGTTCTCTTCGGAAAACTGAGATAAAACAATGCTGCTTACGTAAAGATCGTAACTTCTGAAAACGTCTATAAGCCTTAAAACGTCCTGATCGTAAGTGATGCCGAGGTCCGCGCGGACTTTGTTTTTCGCTATATCGTTGCTGTTTATAACGATTACGACTTCGGATCTGTCTTTGAGTTTGCAGAGCATTTTGATCTTGTTATCGGGCGCAAATCCCGGAAGAACTCTCGACGCGTGAAAGTCGTCGAAGAGTTTCCCGCCGAATTCGATATAGAGTTTTCCGCCGAAATCGTCTATTCTTTCGAGAATTTTCTCGGATTGAAGTTGGAGGTATTTTTCACTGTCAAAGCCTATTTCCATACTTTATCCCCTTTGTGAAACATTGTATTTATTATACCAAAACGAGAGATTAAAATCAATAATCGGAGCGGATTTTAATTAACAATTTTTTTAAATTTTTTTGGGCATTATTGACAATTACAAAATACACGATAAAGAGGGAGAAGATCGACCGATGGAGTCCGGGATTGCGTCACGACGTCTCCGTCGCTGCAGCGGATAACGCAATCGACCTTAAGCCCGAGGTCGCGATCTCCCGTTATTAAATTCCAATTTGCTATAGTTCCGGAATAATATATATATGATAAATCGTCACATAAAGAAAAAGTGTTCTCCCCGATGTAAGTCACGCAATCGGGAATCGTTATCTCTGAAAGATTTCTCCCGCAATCATATATTTCACAGGTGTTTGAGGTAGATTTTATATTAAAATCTTCCAGCCCGTTTTTTAAAGAAACTTTCAGAATGTATACACAGTCGCAAGCAACGGTAAAATTGAACAAATTTTCTTCATCAGACACTTTTTCATTGCCGATAAACCACAAATAATCGTTGCAAAGCAAATATTCGTAATCCAATTCGATTTTTGCTTGTTGTCCGAATTTATAAACCGAAGAAAAAATAGTCGCACCCGTAGGATAGACTTCGTATCGGATTATAAATTTTTTGCGTTTATAATATATTCTTATCGTCGAATTGCCGTCGCCGCCGATAAACGCATAGTCGTAAATATTATCTCCGGAGCAGCAAACAAAACTATCAAAAAAGAAATTTTCAAATCTTTTTATGTCGGGATCGATTTGAGTGTCTGTTGTTCCTACAGAATAAACGGTTTCCGTCAGATTATATTCGTCGTTGTCTGCGTTTTCAAGCCAATATTCGGTTTTATACGGCGTATTGTCGCACGCGCGCCACGTCGCGGCAATATATGTGTCGCCGACTACTGGCAGAGAAAAATCGTAACTCCATGCGAGAAAATCATAGCCCGCTTTTTCTGTCGAAGGCTCTTTTAAAATCGTTCCGCTTTTAACGTACTGCGGTTCTACTCCGGTTCCGCCTTTAGAATCGTAATATACTGTAAAATATTCGGTATTATCTAAATTTTTCTCATCTTTTATGATTTGTTCGTCGATATTGTGCCGTTCTGTTTGTCCCTCTTCGGTTTGTTTGCAATCCGTTGTTACGTTATTGGCGGAACAAGCGACAAAAAATAATATACCCAAAAAGAAAAACAATGCGGCATAAAGAAAATTTTTCATATTCATATTATAACACGGGTCGATTTGATTTGTCAATCTGAACAAAAAATATTCTGCTCTGTTTACTACTTAAACAGAGCAGAATGATCAATAACAATTAATTATATATCAACTATCAATAAATTCCTTCGGCGATCATGGCGTCGGCGACCTTTTTAAAGCCCGCGAGGTTAGCGCCCGTTATCAGGTCGTAGGGAAGTCCGTAGGCGTCGAGAGCGTCGATTATCTGTTTATAAATGTTTTTCATTATAACTTTGAGTTTTCCGTCCACTTCTTCCTTCGTCCACGAAAGTCTTTCGCTGTTCTGCGTCATTTCAAGTCCGGAAGTGGCGACTCCGCCCGCGTTTACGGCTTTGCTCGGACAAACGGTCACGCCGTTTTCGCGGAGATATTCCACCGCGTCGAGAGTGGTGGACATATTAGATACTTCGTTTACTATCTTTACGCCCGCCGCGACGATTTTCTTCGCGTCTTCGAGAGTTATCTCGTTCTGCGTGGCGCAGGGCATATATATATCCGCTTTGACGTTTCCCCACGGCTTTTCGCCCGCGTGGAATTCGAGACCGTACTTGTCGGCGTAATCCTTTATCTTTCCAGTCGTACTCGCGCGCATTTCGAGAAGATAATCTATCTTTTCGCCCGTAACGCCGTCGGGATCGTAAACGTAACCTTGCGAGCCGGAAATTGAAACGACTTTACCGCCGAGTTCGTTTATTTTAATACACGCGCCCCAAGTCACGTTGCCGTAACCTGATAACGCGAAAGTTTTTCCCTTTATTTCTTCGCCGAAATGCTTTAAGACTTCTTCGAGGAAATATATCGCGCCGAATCCCGTCGCCTCGGGGCGGATAAGACTTCCGCCGAAGGCGAGACCTTTTCCC
>CADBSX010000037.1 GCA_902797515.1 uncultured Eubacteriales bacterium
AAATGCGGTCTTTATTCTTATTCCGACGAGTTTTTTAAGTTCGGCGTCGAAGAAACCGAAGAGAAAGACGAGAGCGCTACCGCGAAATTCCGTTTGAAAAGGTCTCCGGACGAAAAGGGACTGACGGCTGAAACTCGTTTCTGTCTCGACGGCGAAAAGTTAAACGTGACGATAATTTTCAAAAACGAAAACGATTTTCCTTTTTATTTCAAAGACGGAGACATTTCTTTTTATCTTCCTTTTTTCGATAAATACGACGATTCCGAAACCTGTATAAAAAAGAGAGTCCACGCGCATATAAACGCCTGCGGAGAAAATTCTTTCATAATGCTCGAAAGAATGGGCGAGAGCGAATACAATGCGGGCGTGATATTTTTGAAAGGCGATATCCTGTCTTATTCACAGGAAGAAGTAAAGAGTAATGACCGCGGATATTTTTTGATGAACGTCGGGGCGTTTGCTTTATCCGAAGGGGAAATATACGAAATTTCTTTTGTTTTGTTCCCGTTCAAAGACAGAAAAGACTTTAAGAAAAAATTACTTTCTTTTGAGCAATATCTTGATTTTTCCTGCAAAGACGGCTATACTCTTTTAAAGGGGCGCGATGAAAAACGGCTTTTTAAAATAACGGCGAAAAAGCCGATAGACAAAGCATCGGTGACCTTAAACGGAGAAAACTTACTTTGTTCGATAAACGGATGCGAACTTACGGGCGAACTCACCGACGTAAAAACGGGAGAGGCGGTCGTTTCTTACTGCGTGAACGGCAGGTCCGGGAAAGCGGCGTTTTTCATCTCTCCGCCGATAGACGATCTTATCGAAAAACGCCTTAATTTCATTATTGATAACCAGCAATGCAAGGATAAAGAGTCTTCTCTTTACGGCGCGTACCTTATTTACGACAACGAAGAAAACCGTCCGTATTACGACAGATTCTGGAGAGATCACAACGCGTCGAGAGAGCGTTTCGGCATGGCTCTTGCGATACTTGCGGCGTTGAAAAGAACACCGAACGAAAAATACGACAAAAGCATAAAACTGTTTACCGACTTTTTATTCCGTGAATGCGTGGACGAAGAAACCGGCGCAGTTTACGACGGAATAGGTAAAGACGCGCGTTATATACGACTTTATAACGCGCCTTGGGTAGCGCTTTTCTTTACCGAGTTATACAATTACACGTCGGAGCCGCGCTACGTCCGCATCGCCGCGGATATTCTTAAAAGATATTATCAAAACGGCGGGACGAAGTTTTATCCTAACGGCGTAAGATTTTACGATTTCTTTTCGGCTTTCGTAAAAGTGTTGCCATGCGGGGAAACGGCGGAGATAATGCGCCTGTTTGACGAACACGTTTCGACGATAATCGACAACGGCGTTATTTATCCGCCGCACGAAGTGAATTTCGAGCAAACGATCGCGACCCCCGCGACTTCGATCCTTCTTGATAAATATGCGATAAGCAAAGACAAGAAATATCTCGATGAAGCCGAAAAACATCTTAATATTTTGAGAAAATTCGACGGGGTCGCTCCCGATTACAGACTCAATAAGATCCCGATAAGATTTTGGGACGATTATTGGTTTGGTAAGGAAAGGACTTTCGGAGATACATTTCCGCATTACTGGAGCGTTTTGTCCGGCGTGTGTAATTTCGTTTACGGACAACTTACGGGCAAAATCGAGTATCTCGATTACGGCAGGCAATGCATGGAAAACTGTCTTTGTTTGTTCAGAGAAGACGGGAAAAGCAGTTGCGCATACGTCTATCCGAAAAAGGTAAACGGCAAAAAGGGCGCGTTTTTCGACCCGTTTGCAAACGATCAGGATTTTGCGTTGTATTTCTTATTAAAAACGGAAAACAGTTATATTAAAACATAAATACAGAGGCGACGTTTGAGATGAAAAAAAGAAAATCGGTAGCGAAAGAGTTTATTGAAAAAATGACGACGGGCGAAAAGTTTGCCCAAATGACGCAGACACCCGTCGACATGGTATTCGCCGACGGCAGAAAAGGTTTATCGCCTTCGTTGGAAGACGAGATGAACGGTTTAGGCTCTGCGCTTGCGTACAGATCGGATTTCGGGGCAAAAAAAGCACAGGAAGAAAATCTGGTAAAAAACGGGAACCGGATACCGCTCGTTTTTATGATGGACGTTATACACGGATGGAAAACGGCTTTTCCCATTCCGCTTGCGCTCGGCGCGTCGTTCGATCCGGCTTTGGCTGAAAAATGCTGTCTGATGTCGGCGGAAGAGGCCGTAAAAGACGGAGTCCACGTAACTTTTTCTCCGATGGTCGATCTTATTCGCGACGCGAGATGGGGACGTGTCATGGAATCGACTTCCGAAGACGCGTATATGAACGGGGAATTCGGCAAAGCGATGATACGTGGCTATCATAAAGGCGGGCTCGCTTGCTGCGTAAAACACTTTGCGGCGTACGGGGCTGCGGAGAGCGGCAGAGACTATAACCTTGCCGATATGAGCGAATACACGTTAAGGGAATTTTATTTAAGGGCTTATAAAGAGTGCCTTAAAGAAAAGCCCGAACTCGTCATGACTTCTTTCAATACGTTGAACGGTATTCCCGCAATGGCGAATAAGCATCTTATGCTGGATATTCTTCGCGGGGAGTGGAAATACGACGGCGTAGTAATATCCGATTACGGCGCGGTAAGAGAAATGATCGCACACAAGTTTAAACCGAACGGAAAAGAAGCGGCGAAAGCGGCGCTGAATGCGACGGTCGATATCGATATGTGTTCCATGTTATACGCAGAGTACGGAACTGAACTCGTCGAAAGCGGTGAGATTCCCGTTGAAAAAATCGACGAGAGCGTCGGAAGGATACTGAAACTGAAAGAAAAACTAGGCTTATTCGAAGATCCTTATAAAAAAATGACCGAGGACCGCGCTGAAATAACCGAAAAAAGCAGAAAGATCGCCTTACAGGCTGCGAGAGAAAGCGTCGTTCTTTTGAAAAACGACGGAACTCTTCCCCTTGCGAAAAGGAAGAAGGTCGCGTTTATCGGACCTTTCGTCGATACGAAAGAAATAATAGGTTCGTGGAGTTGTTTTTGTGATGCAGAAGGAACGGTAACGGTAAAAGAAGGGCTTGAAAACGTTCTGGGCAAAGAAATAAACGTTTACCCCGCCTGCGGAAAATTCTTTTCCGACACAGACG
>CADBSX010000038.1 GCA_902797515.1 uncultured Eubacteriales bacterium
AAAAAATAGCGGGCGTTCGCAAATTTGCGAACGCCCGCTATTTTTATTCTTTTAAACCAAAGCATTTTAAATCAGAGCAGAGGAATAGCCGCGAGGAAAGATATATCCTTTCTTTCCGCCGCTTTCCCTTCCGCGAGTACGAAAACTTTTTTCGTTACTATCCCGCCCGCTTTTTTCACTATATTTTCAAGTCCTTTAAGACTTTCGCCCGTAGATACCACGTCGTCCACTATCCCGACTTTTTTGCCTTTTATAAGGTCTGCGTCGTGCTTGGAAAGATACAGTTTCTGCGGTTTTCCCGTGGTTATCGAACTGCCGTAATCGACGTCGATTCCGTCTTGCATATAGAGTTTTTTGGACTTCCTCGCCACTGCGTAAAACCTTTGCCCGAGTTCTCTCGCCGCGACGTGAGTAAGTTGAAGCCCTTTCGATTCGGCTGTTATCAGAACGTCGCAGTCCTTTAAAAGGAGCGCGATTTTCTTTCCGCAGTGTTCGGTGAGTTCGGCGTCGCCGTGAAGGTTGAAAAACGCGATGTTTATCCCGCTCGGGAGCGGAAGTATCGGAAGATCTGCGGAAAAGCCCGCTATATCCACTGTAAGAAATCCGGACATTTAATTTACCTCTCGTAAAGCCGAAACGGCGTTATTCCGTTCCGACGGTATATATATTACCACTTTTCCTCAAAAATTTCAAGCGTTTAAAGGCGAAAGAATAAATATGTTGAAAAAAACGGGCATATATATAAACAGGCGTTTTCACGGGAGGTACGGTTTAAGAATATGGAAGCATACGGATTGACGCCGCAGGCGGCGGCAAAGGAATATAATTCCGATTTGAACAGGGGATTGGATTCCCCGTCGGTCGAAAGAAACCGCGCGAAATACGGACGGAACGAGATAAAGAAAATCAAGAAAAAGAGTCTTTTCAAAAGATTTCTGGAAGCGCTTTCCGAGCCTACGCTCGTGATCCTCGAATTCGCTTGGATAATAACTCTCGGCGTGAATATCGGGAAAGCGGTCACGGGCAGAGGCGCGGACGTTTACGAGTGCGCAGGCATTCTCGTCGCCATACTTATTTCGGCGGCGCTCACCGTATTTATGGAGGGGAGGTCGGAAAAGGCGTTTGAACTTCTCGGAAAGGTTTACGATAAATACGGCGTAAAAGCGGTACGCGGCGGTAAGACGGTAATTATTCCGAAAGAGGAAATCGCGGTCGGCGATATACTTATACTCGAAACGGGCGACAAAGCGGCGGCCGACGGACGGATAATCGAATCTAACGGTCTTTCCGCCGACGAATCGATGCTTACGGGCGAGAGTATGCCCGTCAAAAAGCGCGCGGACAAAACGTTCCCCGAAAACACGCCGCTCGCGGAACGGAAAAATATGGCGTATTCGGGAACGCTCGTAACATCGGGAACGGGCAAAATGATAGTCACCGCCGTCGGCGACCGAACCGAACTCGGAAAGATAGCCGGCGACTTGAAGCCCGATCCCGTATCCGCGCCGCTCAACGAAAAACTCGGCAAACTCGGAAAGACGGTGACGGTGATAGGCGCGGTCGCGTCCGCGTTCGTATTTCTTTTGTCGGTCGTGAGGCTCGCGTTCTTAAACGAGATCGACTTTTTCACCGTTCAGGACGCGTTTATAGAGGCGATAGTGCTTATCGTCGCCGCCGTGCCCGAAGGACTTCCGACCACGGCGGCGATATCCCTTTCGTTAAACGTTCTTAAACTCGCGAAATCGAACGCGCTCATAAGAAAACTCGTAGCGGCTGAAACGGTCGGTTGCGTGAGCGTTATATGCTCGGACAAGACGGGAACTCTTACCGAAAACAAGATGTCCGTCTTTAAACTCGTCGCGGAAAAGCGCGCCGAAAACGCCGTCCTTATTAACGCGGCGGTAAATTCTTCGGCGGAGATAAAAAGCGACGGCTCGTATTTCGGTTCCGCGACCGAAGGCGCGCTTTTGTCCTACGCGGAAAAGAGGGGCAAAGATTATAGGAAAATGCGCGATAAACGGCTTATAGGCAAGGTTATTCCCTTTAATTCCGACCTTAAATATATGGTCACGGAATACGGCGGAGCGGTTTATATAAAGGGCGCGCCCGAAAGAGTTCTCGCCCTTTCTTCGGGCGTCGGTAACAAAGACGCCGTTCTCGCGGAAATAACCGATTTTCAGAGTACGGGGAAGAGAGTTATCGCTTTTGGTTCAGCGGCGACGACGGCGGAAGCGGCGATAGCGGAAAAGAGTTTTTCTTTCGACGGATACGCCGTGATATCCGATCCCGTCAGAAAAGACGTAAAGACGTCGATAGAAAACTGTAAGGCGGCGGGAATAAAGGTAATGATAATGACGGGCGACAACAGGGCGACCGCGTGCGCGATAGCGTACGAACTCGGTCTTATGCGCGGCGAAGACGAGGCGGTGTCCGCCGAGAAGTTGGAAGGATTGACGGGAAAAGCGCTCGCGGAAAGACTTCGGGGAATAAAAGTTATAGCGCGGAGCACGCCGAACACCAAACTGAAAGTCGTGGAGGCGCTGAAAAGCGTAGGCGAAGTCGTCGCGGTCACGGGCGACGGAGTAAACGACGCGCCCGCGATAAAAAAAGCCGACGTAGGTATAGCCATGGGATCGGGCTCGGAAATAACAAAAGAGGCGAGCGACGTCGTTCTTTTGGACGATTCCTTTTCGACGATAGTCAAAGCGATAGCGTTCGGAAGGAACATATACAGAAATTTTCAGCGTTTTATAACCTTTCAGTTATCGGTGAACGCCACGGCAATGATAGTCGTGATAGCGAGCCTCGTTTTAGGGCTTGAAAATCCCTTCAACGCCGTGCAACTTCTCTGGATAGACATAATAATGGACGGACCGCCCGCGCTCACTCTCGGTATGGAAAGGAGCGGCGGCTATATGAGCGCGAAACCGGTAAAGAGGTCGGACGGCATAGTCACGCCCGTAATGCTTATAAGGATAATAATACACGGCGTCTATATGTCGGCGGTGATAATAGCGGAATACCTGTTCGACTTCGTCGGCGCGGGCGCGGAAGGAACAAGGACGGCGATATTCTGTATGTTCGTTATATTCCAACTCTTCAACGCGTTCAACTGCCGCAAACTCGGCAGCGAGAGCATATTTTCCGCGATGGGAAAGAATAAAATAATGGTCGGAGTTTTCGCTGCGACGTTTGCGTTCCAGATAATCATAACGCAGTTTTTCGGCGGATTTTTCAAGACCGTTCCGCTCGGTTTTTCGGTGTGGATAAAGATAATACTCGCCTGCTCGACGCTGATTTTCATATCGGAAATATACAAGACGTTCTTCCGTTTTTTCAAAAAACGCCAAAAAAATTACGCTCTTTTACGCGGCGGATTAAATTAAAATCGTATCATAGCATAAAATATAACTATGAAAGAAATAACAGTAACCGATTCCGCCGTAAGAGCGGAAAGCGTGACCTATATATATGAAAGACTGAAATCTCTGGCGGAAGAAACGGGCGGCGAGGCGAAACTTAAATTCGGCGCGAGGGCGACGCTCAGAATAAAATGCCCGTCGTCTTTCGCGGACTTTTTAAGGAGCGAAACGGAAGACAAGATCGCGGACGTCGTCGCGGTCAACTACAAATACGTCTATTTCAAAAAGAGGATAGAGGCGGCAGGGCTTTCCGCGCTCGACAGGGAAATACTTTACAGCGCCATAATCGCGGCGGACGTCGAGGACGACAAGAGATACGTCGTCAGAAAGATAAGACAGTTCGAGGAATATCCGATAGACGGACTTTTCAATTTCCGTTTACAGCCTTTAAAGCGCAAATGGTCGGAGATAGCGGGATATATACCGTCGTATTTTTCAAAATCGCAGTTAAAGGAATTCGTCGCCTACCTTATAGGCGAAAAGAGGGGAAAAAGGGCGAGAGTGGACGGCGGGGAAGTGTACGACGTCAATTTCAACCGTTTAAAGCGCACTCTTTTAACGGGCAAAAACGAAGAGGGCAGAATAATAAGGGAAGTAATACTTTCCGCGTGCGGCGACGTTGACGTGATGACCAAACTTCCCGAAAAAGACGAAAAGTATCTGCGCGAATTTTACGGAAAGCGCGCGCATTTTCTGTTCTGAACGCCGCGGGATATTTCGGCTCGGATCGTTTTTACGGATAAAAAATTTTTTTAAACGTCGAAAAACCGTTGACAAAAATTTTAAACGGATTATAATATAATTACGATTAGAATTTAAATGCAGGAAGTTGAGACAAGTAGTTCCCGAAACTTTCCCAAAAGAGAGCGACCTCACGGCTGAAAAGGTTGCGGGCAAAGACGGAAAGCGAAACCACTCGACGTTTGCGGGTTGCCGCGCCTTAAAGCGGCGAAAGAGTGATTGCGTAAGCAATAATTAAGGTGGAACCGCGGATAAACAATTCGTCCTTTGCTATGTTTTTTAGCAAAGGACTTTTTTTTTAAGGCTTATAAACTTCGTTCTTGCCGCTTATAAACTTCGTTATGCATTGTTGCGCTTACGTTTTTCCTCGGTCATTTACGATAAGTAAACTCCCGTCGGAAAAGCCTCGCGCGCCTCGCCTAACTCGTTTCTAAACGCCAAGAATATCACTTGAAAAGGCGGTGTTTTTCGCTCGTTTTTTGAAATTCCTGCGAAAATAGGGCTCCCGAAAAAACGGAGTTTTTTGGGGAAGAGGAGAAACAGGCGGAAAGGGCGTTGCTCTTATATAACGTAAGAGCAATGCCGAAAAGCCTTGTTTCGACGAGGTGGAAGGGT
>CADBSX010000039.1 GCA_902797515.1 uncultured Eubacteriales bacterium
ACACTTTGAAAGTCTTTTTCTCTATTCCCTCTCTTATAGCGTTCAAGACGAGGACTTCGCGGTCGAGTTTATCGAGTTCCGCCGAAGTAAAGCGGACGACCGTTTCGGAATACGCGCCCTTTCTTCTGATAATGAAATCGAACGCCTCGCGCAGTTTTTCGCCGTTTTTGGCGAAATCCGAAAGCCTTACAATAAAATACTGGAACGAAAGCGATATGTTCGCCCCGCCCGAAAAAAAGGTCGCGGGAAGTCCTTCGGCGAATTTTTTGACTACTTCGTCCTCGCTCTCGTTTTTCGACACCGCGGCGAAACAGCCGCCGTCGAGGTAAAACACGTTTTTTCTGCCGAATACGACGTGCAATTCGTCGAACATGGCCAAAATCATACTCTTCCACGCCTCGGCGTTTAAAGTCCTGCGAAGATATCCGTCGTTCTGCAAACACGCGACCACCACTTTGCCCTGCGCCGTAGAGTGTTCCCGTATAAAATATGTGAACGCCGTCCTGTTGAAACATTTTGAAGTTTTGTAGAGGTAGTCGGACGGTCGCTCTATCGACGCGTAAGTAAGCACTAATCCGAGCGAACACGCGAAAGTAGATAGGCGCAACGCCGAGTCGATAAGTTGCGCGACTATCGACGCGAGTACGACAACTATGAAAACGACGACGGAAGTCACCTGAAATTTGCCGACGTTTTTCCTGCCCGTAACGAGAAGTACTATCGAGTAAGTTATCGCGAAAAACGTCACCGCGTAAAGGTAATAATACAGCGGTCCGCGGATATACACGCCGTCTTTAATTTTGAATATAAGACCGGTAAAAGCCGACGAAAGAATGATTACGGCGGTAAAAACGAGCGCGGATTTCGCTATTATCCTATGTACGTTCCCTGCGTTCGTAAGCGCGACGACGTATAAAAAGAATACGAGAGCGCAGTAGTTGTTCCCGATCAGAAACGCGGCTTTCAAAAGAAAATTGAGAAAATCGGGAACGCCCGACAGACCGAGCGTAAAATTAGTTATCACGTCGAAAACGCCGGAACATATCGCGCTTATCATTAAAAACATCAACGCTTTTCTCGTCCGAGTCGGATATCCGCCGCCGAAAAGAAAAAGCGAGATAAGCAATGCGGCCAACGCGACCGCCGCTATATCGAACTGATAAATATAGCCCATCAGAATATCCCTTCTATAAATTCGTCCTTATCGAAAACGTCTATATCGTCGAGTTTTTCGCCCGTGCCGACGAAAGCCACGGGAATCTGCATTTCGTTCATAAGCGCGACGACGAAACCGCCTTTCGCCGTTCCGTCGAGTTTAGTGAGGATTATCCCGTCTATATCTATCGCCTCGTCGAAAACTTCCACCTGCGATACGGCGTTCTGTCCCGTGGTGGCGTCGAGAGCGATAAGTTTATAGAAGTTCGCCTCGGGATACTCCCTTTCCACCACTCGCGACATCTTTTTGAGTTCTTCCATAAGGTTGGACTTGGTGTGCAGTCTGCCCGCCGTGTCGATGATAAGCACGTCCGTCTTTTTCGCCTTTACGGAAGTTATGGCGTCGAACACTACGCTCGAAGGATCGCTGCCCTCTTCGCTCTTTATTATCCTTACTTTCGCCCGCTCCGCCCATATTTCGAGTTGATCGGCGGCGGCGGCGCGGAACGTGTCCGCCGCCGCTATCGTGACCGATTTTCCTTTCGACGTGAAATATTTGGCGAGTTTACCGATAGACGTGGTCTTTCCGACGCCGTTCACGCCTATTACCATAAACACGGCGGGGATCTCGTACTCGAAATCGTCGGCGTTGTCGAGACACGACCTGATTTCCTCTTTGAGTTGCGCCAAAACGTAATCTTTATCTTTCGCCCTTTCCGCTATCATACGGTCGCGCAGATTTTCGACTATCTCTTCCGCGGTGTTTACCGATATATCCGAAGAGATAAGTATATCTTCGAGGTCGTCGTAAAATTCCTCGCCTATCTTATCGCGGGCGAAGATAAGACGGAGTTTTTCGGACAAGCCGTCTTTGGTTTTCTTTAATGCGCTGAATAGTTTTCCGAATATTCCCATATCTATAAAATTTACAGTTCAAAAAATCTTACTACCGAGCGGAGCAAGGCTCGCGACGGGTTTTCCTTTTACTCTTTTCGAGTGATGTTTTAAGGTTTAGAAACGAGCAAGGCAAGGCTCGCGCAGGTTTTTCGGTCTCAATAGACCTTGTCGGTCATTGCGGACGGAAAACCAAGCAGAAACGCAGCATTGCGAAGTTTATAAGCCTTAAAATTATACGACGCCTGCCTCAACTCTGTCCACATCCGTCAACTTGACCGATATTATTTTCGATACGCCTTTTTCCTGCATCGTCACGCCGAAAAGCGCGTCGGCCTTTTCCATAGTCACTTTCTTGTGCGTTATAACTATGAACTGAGTGTCTTTCGAGAAATTGCGAAGATAATTCGCGAACCTCTCGACGTTCGCGTCGTCGAGCGCCGCCTCTATCTCGTCCAATACGACGAAAGGCATCGGACGAAGGCGAAGTATCGCGAAAAGTATGGCTATCGCGGTAAGCGCCATTTCGCCGCCCGAAAGAAGGGATATCTTCTGCAATTTCTTCCCCGGCGGCTCGGCGACTATCTCTATGCCCTGTTCGAGAGGATCTTCCGTTTCGTCCGTTTCGAGAACGAGGTCCGCCGTTCCGCCGCCGAACAGTTCTTTGAATATCCGCGTGAAATTAGCGCGGATCTTCGCGAAACCTTCCGAGAAAGTCGAACTCATTTCGTTCGTCAGTTGGTCGATTACCGTCTTTAAATCGCTTTCGGCCTTTTCGAGGTCGGCTCTCTGTTCCGCCAATTCGTCGTATCTGCTTTTCAAGTCGTCGTAATCGCTTATGGCGTTGTGGTTTACGTCGCCGAGAGCGTTTATCTTCTTCTTTATCCTCGACGTTTCGGACGTGGACGAAGACACGTCGTAATTCTCGTCGCGAAGGTCTTTAGCCGTTTCGTAGGTAAGTCCGTATTCTTCCGAAACGCGCTGTTCCATATATTCGAGGTCGGTATCGACTTTTGAAAGGGCGACTTCTTCGGAATATTTCTTTTCGTTGAGTTTATTTATTTCCGCCTGCGCCATCTCGCGTTTCAGGTTATCCTGAACGACCGCCTCGCCGAGTTCTTTTTTCTTGCCCTCGAACGACGCGATCTTTCCGCGAAGGACGTTTATGTATTCCTGTTCGGTCTCGGTGAGCGCGACGTGTTCTATCTCGGAAAGATAGCCCTTTATCACTGCGTTGTCCGACTCGACGTTCTTTCTCGCCTCGGCTATATCGTTATACAAGCCCTCTCTCTCGGCGATCATCCTCGAAACGTCCTCTTTCGCGGCGTTTATCTCCGCGGTAAGGAAAGATTTTCTCGCGGAAAGTTCGGAATTTTCTTCCATAAGCGTATCGCGGCGTTTCTTGTATTCGTCCGAAACGCTCTTCCTCTTTTCCGCGCTTTCAGCCGCGGTCTTACGCGCTTTTAAAAGTTCGTCGCCGCCCTGTTCTATATCGGTGTACTGCTTGTTTATCTCGGAAAGACGAGTGGATAAAAGCGCGACGTCGTCCTTATAACTCTCGACTTCTTTTTCCGTCGCGGCTATCCTCTGGTCGATAGCCGAAGTCTTTTCTTTGAGCGCGGCTATCTTGTTGCGCGTTTCCTGCAATTCTATCTCGGCGGAGTGCAGTTCGTCCGTTCCTTCCTCGACCTGCGCTTTGAGTTGTTCTCTGCGGGCAGAAAGCCTTTCCATTTCCGCGCGCTTTTTGTCGAGTTCGGCTTTGGTCTCTTCGAGTTTTCTGTCCATCGCGAGAAGGTTGGACGTGTTCTGTTTTCTCGATCCGCCCGAAAGCGAGCCGTTGGACGCTATCACGTCGCCGTCGAGAGTTACTATCTTGAACGCGAAACGGTACTTTTCGGCTATCTTTACCGCACTGTCTATGTCTTCCGCTATAAGAGTGTTGCCGAGAAGGTATCTCACGACGTTATCGTAATATTTATCGTAAGAAACGAGTTCGTTCGCAAGCCCTAATGCCCCCTTTTCGGAAAGCGCGCGGCGAGTTTCGCTCGTTTCGTATCTCGGTTTCATCGACGACACGGGAAGGAAAGTCACTCTCCCGCCTTCCGTCCTTTTGAGATACTGTATAAGGTATCTCGCGTCGTCGGGAGTGGCAGTCACCACGTTCTGCACCGCCCCGCCGAGGCACGTCTCTATCGCAACGTCGTATTTTTTATCCGTCCTTATAACGTTCGCGACGACGCCCTTTACTCTCTTTCCTATCTCGTCGTCGCTCTTCGCGGCAGTGAGAAGTTTTTTGACCGCGTACTGGAATCCGTCGAAACTGTCCCTCAAATTCACGTACATCCTGCGGTTCGCCTCCAAAGCCGAAATGTCGGAATTGAGGGCGTAAAGTTTATTCGTCACGTCGTTTATATAATAGTTTATGGATTCTATATCCGCCTGCTTGTCCTTTACGTCGTCCTTTATTGTCTGAACGGTCTTTTCGAGCGCCGACGTTTCGTTTTCCGCCGCCGCCTTTTCGGCGTAGAGAAGAGAGAGTTCGTCGGAAAGAGTTTTCACTTTTTCGAGCGTTTCCCTCTGTCTTTCGGTCATAACGTTCTTTTCGGCGTCGAGCGCGCCTATCGCCTGTTTGATATCGGCGAGGTTTTCGACGCTCGTCAAAATGGCGTTCTGCGCGTCTTCCGCCATCTTCTCGCCCTCGTTCATTTCGGAAAGGACTTTCAAAAGTTCCGCTCTTATATCCGCCGAACGGTTTTCTATCTTTTCTATCTCTTTGGCGCAGGTTTCCGCATACTCGTTTTTCTCTCTTATTTTAGAGCCGAGTTCGTTTATCTTGCCCTCCGCCTCGCTTATCTCGCCTTCGAGCCTCTTTATCTCGGCGCGGAAGAAGTTTATCTTTTCGTCGTAAACTTTCGCCTCGCCCGACTGCCTTTCGTAAGCCTGCACCTTTTCGACGTGTTCGGCGTTGAGTTGCCTTATGTAGTCGTCCGCCTCGGATATTTCTCTCTGGTGAGCGTTATAAGCCTTAACCGCCTCGTTGAGTTCGAGATTTCTCGCCTCCAACTGCTCTTTGAGTTCGTCTATTTTGAGATTTATACGGCTCTTCACCGACGCCGCGTTGTCGCGCCTGTAAAGGTAAGCGTTGACTTCGTGGTATTTGAGTTCGTCGGAAAGCGCGCGGTAAGCCCTCGCCTTTTCCGCCTGTTTTGAAAGCGGTTCGAGTTGGCGTTCGAGTTCGGTCGTAATATCCGCTATTCGGACGATATTATCCCTCGTCCTGTCGAGTTTTCTCGAAGTTTCGAGCCTCTTCGCCTTGGTTTTCGCGATGCCGACCGCCTCTTCGAATATAGCCCTTCTGTCCTCCGGCTTGGAAGAAAGTATTTCCGAAACCTTGCCTTGCCCTATTACCGTATAGCCCTCTTTGCTGAGCCCGCACTCGTGCAAGAGGTCGATTATATCGCGAAGGCGCGACGGCTTTTTGTTTACGTAGTATTCGCTGTCGCCCGAACGGAAGAGTTTTCTCGTAAAGACGACTTCGTCGTAATCTATATCCTTGAATATCTTGTTGGAATTGTCGAAAGTCAGCGACACCTCGCAGTAAGAAAGGGATTTTCTGTTCTGCGTTCCGCTGAAAATGACGTCCTGCATATTCGTTCCGCGAAGAGTTTTCGCCGACTGCTCGCCGAGCACCCATTTCACCGCGTCCGCGACGTTGCTCTTTCCGCATCCGTTAGGACCGACGATACAGGTAACTCCGTTGTCAAAGCGAATTTCCTGCTTGTCCGCAAAGGATTTGAAACCTATAAGTTCTATCTTTCTGAAATCCACTTATTTATCTCCTTTTCCCTTTTTCTTTCCGCCTTTTCCCGAAAGGCTTTCATATAATATCACGTAAGCGGTTTTCGCCGCCGCCTTTTCCGCCTCGGATTTGTTCTTTCCCATAGCCGACGACACCTCTTTCCCGCCGACCGTGACCGCCATCTCGAACGTCGGATCGTGGTCGGGACCGCTCCTCGACTTCATTTCGTATTTTATCGCGCCGAGTTTGTATTTCTGCACGAATTCGAGAAGTCTGCTCTTGTGATTTATCTCCGCGCCGTCGGTATTTCCGTCCGCCTTTCCCGCCGAGAGCCTCACTTTTGAAAAGAGCGTCCGTCTGACGAATTTTTCAGCCTCTTCCATCCCGCCGTCGATATACAATCCCGCGACGATCGCCTCGAACAGGTTTTCCCACGTCGATTCGCGATTTCCCCTGTTGCCGCGGCTCTCGCCCTCGCCGTAGAGCATAAATTCGCCGAGCCCTTCGCGCTCTATCGCCTGCGACAGCGGCTTTCTGGAAACGAGGTTCTGTTTGTATTCCGTCAGTTCCCCTTCCTTCGCGTTCGGAAACTTCTTCACGAGATATTCCGCCGCGAGAAAACCGAGTACGGAATCCCCGAAAAATTCGAGCCGTTCGTTGCAAGGCTGCGAGCGGTGTTCGTTCGCGTAAGACGAGTGAGTGAAACACGCGCGCAGAAGATTTTTGTCTTTAAA
>CADBSX010000040.1 GCA_902797515.1 uncultured Eubacteriales bacterium
CGATATTTACGAAGTATTTATCACAATGTATTTAGAACAGGTTTCGGGGCTGTGTAAGCGAGGCATAAAATCCGATTATAACGCCATAGAAGAAAATACGTCTTTTTACAAGGGAAAATTGAGTTTCGATAAGCAGATAAAATATAATCTTTGCCATAAAGAAAAGTTTTACGTAACGTACGACGAATTTACCGAAAACCGCGCAGAGAACAGGCTTATCAAAACAACTCTCTTGAAATTACTGAAACTCTCTTCATCCTCGTATAACTTAAAACTTGCGAAACAAGTTCTGATTTATTTTGAAAACGTGGAAAGATCCGTTGATGTCGATAGGGATTTCGGCGCGGTAAAAACGGACAGAAATATGATCGATTACGAGCCGATAATGAAATGGACGAAAGTATTTCTGAAAGATCAGAGTTTCGTTTCGTTCGAGGGCGAGACCGATTCGCTTTCTCTTCTTTTCCCGATGGAAAGACTGTTCGAGACTTTTGTCGCGGAAAGAGTTAAACGTGTTTTCGGCGAAAAGGAATATTCTGTTTCCGCGCAGGATAAGGGGAAGTTTTTACTCAAAGAAAACGAGAGAAATATTTTCTCTCTTCGACCGGACATCGTCGTATCGGACGGACACGGAAAAATAATCGTAATGGATACTAAATGGAAACGCCTTTCCGACGATAAATATGCTAATTACAACATATCGCAAGCGGATATGTATCAAATGTACGCGTATGCAAAAGAATATGAAACCGATACCGTTTACGTATTATATCCGAAAACGGAAGTAAGATTTAAAAATGAAATCGTTTTTCAAAATGAAAGAGCGGGGATTAAAATTCATATATTTTTTATTGAATTTGAATACAATGCAAAACCTATCGACAAATCTATAGAAAAACTATTTAAAGAAATAAGCGGAACTGCTTAAAATACGCGCCGCGGGCGGGGAAGTTTTCCCCGCCCGCGGCGCGTATTTTTGTCCGCGAGCCGAAGTTTATTTTATTTTCTCGAAGTCGTCCGCGCCGTGTTTGCAGAGCGGGCAGATAAAGTCTTCGGGAAGTTCTTCGCCTTCGTAAACGTAACCGCAAATCTTGCATATCCAGCCTTTTTTTGGCGTCGCGTCGGTCTGCGGTTTCGGTTTTACGTTCTCGAAATAATAGTCGTAGGTCATGGTTTTTTCGTTTGACAGCGTTTTCGCTTCGGTCACTTCCGCGACGAAAAGAGTATGCGTGCCGTAGTCCTTTTCTTCCACGACTTTCGCGGAGATATAGGCGGACGAATGCTCGGAAAGGTAATATATACCGTTTGAAGAGCGTTTTACGGAATTTTCAAATCCCGCGAATTTGTCCGCGTCCCTGCCGCTTTGGAAACCGAAACGCTTGAAGAGATCGAATTCCGCGCTTTCGGAAATTACCGAAACGTTGAACTCGCCCGTTTTTCTTATCAGTTCGGCGGTGTAGTTCGCCTTGTTCACCGCGACCGTTATCCTTTTCGGATTGTCGGTGAGTTGCAGGGCGGTGTTTATAATACAGCCGTTGTCTTTTCCGCTTTTCACGGAAAGAACGTATAAACCGTAACTTATTCTGAACATAGCCGTTTTATCTATCGCGCTTTCGTTTTCCGTTTCGGGGGCGGCTTCCGTTTTCGGCGCGATATCTTCCGCGATAACGTCGGCGAGCGAGAGAAGAGCGGAGTACGTTTCCTCTTTTACGGAAGAGAGTATTTTGAGCGGCTCGTTTAAAAACGCACTTCCCGCGAGCGCGGAAAGTTTGTCCTTTATAAGTTTTCCCGCCGTCGGCGCCCACGATCCGTTTTCTATTATCGCGTAAGTCCTGTTTTTAAGTCCGTGCGCGACGAGGTCGCTTATAAAGTTTTCCATATTGACGAAAATCCCCGCGTTGTAAGTCGTCGAGGCGATAACTATATGGCTGAATTTAAACGCTTGCGAGATAAGTTCGGAGCAGTCTGTTTTTGAAACGTCGTGAACGGCGATATTCTTTATTCCGTCGTCCGAAAGTCTGTTCGCGACTATTTCGGCGGCGTTTGCCGTGTTCCCGTAAACCGAGGAATAAACGACGAGCGCGCCTTTTACTTCGGGCGAGTACGCGGACCATTTCGAGTATTTGTCCAGAAGGTAATTGAAATTATTCCGCCAGATAAGACCGTGAAGGGGGCATATCCTCGCTATTTCGAGCGACGCCGCCTTTTTAAGGACGCTTTGGACCTGCGCGCCGTATTTGCCGACGATATTAGTATAATATCTTCGCATTTCGTCGGTGTATTCGCCGTGGAAATCCGTCTCGTCCGCGTAGATATTCCCCGAAAGCGCGCCGAAACTGCCGAACGCGTCGGCGGAAAAGAGCGTTTTCGAGAAATCGTCGTAAGAAAAGGTCACTTCCGGCCAGTGGACCATAGGCGCGTCGATGAAGTGAAGAGTGTGTTTTCCGAGCGGAAGTTCGTTTCCTTCGGTCACCGTTATCGCCTTGAAGTTGCCGCGGAAATAGTTATTCACCATCATCGCCGCTTTTTTGTTGTAAACGACTACCGCCTCGGGATATTCCTTAACCATCTCGGCAAGAGTCGCGCTGTGGTCGGGCTCCAGATGCTGAACCACTATATAGTCGAGTTTTCTGCCGTTCAAAACGAAAGCGACGTTCTCTTTGAATTGTATTTCGCCGGACTTATCCACCGTGTCTATAAGACAGGTTTTTTCGTCGAGAATAACGTAAGAATTGTACGACACGCCGTTCTTTACGGGATAGACGTTCTCGAACAGTTCTATTCTTCTGTCGTTTACGCCGACGAAATAAATATCTTCGTCGATTTTTTTAACCGAATGCATTTGATTACCTCTTTTAGTTATTTTTCTTTATAAATCCCTTGAATTTCGCCTTGCTCCGTCACCGTAATTATACTACAATTTTTTTTAAAAGACAATAAAAACAACCGTCCTTTGCCGTAAAACGCAAAAAACCACTAAAAACCACATAAAAAAACAAAAATCAAAAAAATTCCTGTTGTTTTCGTTGACATTTTGCGGCGGCGGCATTATAATGAAATAGTCTTGAAACCGCTTTTTCGGCGGAACGGGATAAATAAAAAACGGTATAAATCGTAAAAGGAGATCGTTATGGTAAACGAAGAGGAAATCAAAAGGCAGATATGCGAGATAGGCAAGAGGATCTATAATCAGGGTATGGTCGCGGCGAACGACGGAAATATTTCCGTAAAGATAAGCGACGACGAATTTCTCTGCACGCCTACGGGCGTATCGAAGGGATTTATGACGCCCGAATATATCTGCAAGGTGGACGGAGAAGGAAAAGTGATCGAGGCTAATCAGGGCTTTAAACCGTCATCCGAAATAAAAATGCATATGCGCGTATATAAGGAAAGACCGGACGTAAATTCCGTGGTTCACGCGCATCCTATATACGCGACGTCCTTCGCGATAGCGGGAATACCGCTCACGCAGCCGATAATGCCCGAGGCGGTCATTTCTCTCGGATACGTTCCTATCGCGAAATACGGCACGCCTTCGACGGAAGAGATACCGGACGCGGTTTCGGAATATCTGCAACACTTCGACGCGGTACTTCTCGCAAACCACGGCGCGCTCACCTATTCGGATACGCTTCTCAACGCGTACCACAAAATGGAATCGGTGGAATTTTACGCTAAACTGCTTTTCAACGCGAGATTGCTCGGCGGGCCGAAGGAACTCACCGACGAACAGGTGCAAAGGCTTTACGAGATTCGCCGTCAATTCGGTCTTAAAGGCAAGCATCCCGCGGATATCGAAAAATAAAAGAGAAAAATGTTGTCGGTTGAGAGAAAAAACGAGATTTCGGATATTTTGAAAAGGGATAAGCGCGTGGTGGTCGGCGAACTCGCCCGCCGTTTCGGCGTGTCGGAAGAAACTATAAGGCGCGACCTCGGAAAACTCGAAAGAGAGGGGATCGCGGTAAAGTCTTACGGCGGAGCGGTGCTTTGCGGGGACGACAAAACGGATATGCCTATAGACGTCAGAAAGCGCACGAACGTAGAGGGAAAACGAAAGATAGCGGAAATAGTCTCTTCGCTTATAGCCGACGGATCGAGCGTAATGCTCGACGGATCATCGACCGCGCTTTTCGTCGCGAGGAGTATCAAATCCCGCAAAAACATGACCGTAATAACCAACTCGCTCGAAATACTTATCGAACTCAAAAATTGTAAAACGTGGAAGATTTTTTCGAGCGGCGGACTGCTCGGCGAGGATTCGCTCGCTCTGGTCGGAAGTCGGGCGGATAAGATGATATCGGGATTTCACGTTGAAACGGCGGTGATTTCGTGTAAAGGTCTGGATATGAACAAGGGCTTTACCGACGGCAGCGAAACGCACGCCTCGACAAAGCGCGCGATGCTTGAAAGTTGCGACAAGAGAGTGCTCGCGATCGACGGAACGAAATTCGACCGCATAGCGTTCACCGTAATAGGCGGGCTCGAAGATATAGACGTTCTGGCGACCGACGTAAAGCCGTCGGAAGAGTGGCTCGGAAAATTAAGAGCCGCGGGCGTGGAGTGTCTTTATCCCGAGGATTAAACGGCAAAAGCGAGCCGCCCCGTTTTCGCAGGCGCGAAAACGGGGCGGCTTTTGACGTGTTCCGTTTTTTATCTTATTCAGTTGCCTATAAGCAAGGTAAGGACTGCCATTTCGACGTCGGGGAGATAACTCGCCTCGTCCGACACCGCGAAAGAAGGCAGGTCGTAAACGCTCTCGTCGAGGTTGCCGTTTTCGGCTATCGGAAGAGTATGAAGTAAGATCGCGTCCGGTTTAGCCTTTTCCATAACGTATTCGTCAACGAGGTAATCACGTCCGGAATCGTCGTCGGAAACGAAAACGACGTCGGCGTTCTTTATGCCCGTCGTAAGGTCGTCCGTGACCGAGATATCCGAGTATTGACGGCAGTAATTCACTATCTTTTCGGACGGGAAGTTATTCTCCGGACATATAACCGTCACGTCCATACCGCAGTTCACGAAACCGAAGAGGAAACTGTCGGCGTAGTTTTCGGGATTTCCGACCGCCGCGACTTTAAGTCCCGAAAGTTTTCCCTTTCTCTTCCATACCGTAAGCAGCGCGGACAAAACTTCGCAGGGACCGCTTTTGCCGTTCGCGTTAATTATCGGCACGTTGACCGTCTTTTCGAGTTGTTCGGCGTCGGTGCTTTCTTCCGTCTGAACGACTATCGCGTTCACGCCGTAACCGGCGACCGCCTCTAAAGTCAGTTTGTCTTTTATAATGCTTTCGAGTTCCGAGCCGTGCATAGTCGAAACCATCGGTATTCCCGAAAGTTTGGTTACTGCGGACTCGAACGCGATCCTCGTCCGCGCAAAGCCTCTCTTCGTCAGAAGAGAAACGTATTTGTTTTTCAGAGACGAAAGTTTTTCGCCCGCCGAAAGCCGCACTCTTAAATCGCGGGCAAGGTATAATATTTCGTATATCTCGTTTTCGCCGTAATTCGCGAGAGTAACGAGGTGTTTTTTCTTCAAAGATCCCGTAGGATCGAATAAATTTATATCCATAAAATCCTTTCCTTCGGTATTATTATATCAGTAAAAAGCGAAAAAGACAATTATTTTCGGCAAAATGTACAAAATTGATAAAAGAGAATTGAAAAATTTGTGTTAATTGCTATTGTAAAATCGCAGAAAATATCGTATAATATATATATAAACGAATATTCGGGACATCTCGGATATAGGAGGAAAATATGGCAAGTCTTAAATTGCAGGATATTTACAAAGTTTACCAGTCGGGCGTAGTCGCGGTCACGGACTTCACGCTTGACATCGAAGACAAAGAGTTCATCGTTTTCGTCGGTCCGTCGGGCTGCGGAAAATCGACCACTCTCCGTATGATAGCTGGGCTCGAAGAAATTTCGGACGGCGAACTCTACATCGACGGCAAACTCATGAACAACGTTCAGCCGAAAGACAGAGATATAGCGATGGTTTTCCAGAACTACGCGCTTTATCCGCACATGACCGTTTACGACAATATGGCGTTCGGTCTTAAACTCCGCAAAAAACCGAAGGCGGAAATAGACGAAAAGGTCAAAGAGGCGGCGAGGATACTCGGTCTCGAACCGTATCTTCAAAGAAAGCCGAAGGCTCTTTCCGGCGGTCAGAGACAGAGAGTCGCGTTAGGGCGCGCCATCGTCCGCGAACCGAAGGTATTCCTTCTGGACGAACCTCTTTCCAACCTCGACGCCAAACTCCGCGCGCAGATGAGGACCGAGATAACCAAACTTCACCACAGGCTCGCCACCACGTTCATTTACGTTACTCACGATCAGGTCGAGGCTATGACGATGGGAACGAGAATAGTCGTTATGAAAGACGGATATATCCAGCAGGTGGACGCTCCGCAGAAACTTTACGATTATCCCGCTAATCTTTTCGTCGCGGGCTTTATCGGAACTCCGCAGATGAATTTCTTCGACGCCGTTCTGACTTCGGACGCGAGCGGAAAAGTTTACGTCGAATTCGAGGGCAACAAAGTCGCCCTTCCGAAAGCGAAGTCTGATAAGATAATCAACGCGCAGGAATATATCAACACGGGCAAGACGGTCGTATTCGGCGTAAGGCCGGAAGATTTCCACGACGAAGAGGGCTTTATCAGCAACTCGAAAGAAACGGTCATCGACGTTAAAGTTGACGTCGTTGAAAAACTCGGCGCGGAAACTCTTCTTTACTGCGTATTCGCGAAAGACGCGGCGGCGGACGTAGAAGAGGACGGAAAGGTCAGAAGTCTCGTTGACGGCGCGACGCAGATGATAGCGAAGGTCGATTCCCGTTCCAAGACGGAGAGAGATCAGGTCATCGAACTCGCGATAGACATAATGCACAGTCATCTTTTCGATAAAGAGACCGAACTCACCATTCTGGAAGGCGAGGGCACTAAGGCTTACGTTCCCGTAGTCGAACTCGAAAGAAGGGCGAAGAGAGCGGAAGAAGAGGCTGCGAAGGCGGCGGCTGCGGAAGAGGCGGCGGCGCTTAAAGCGGCGAGAAAAGCCGAGAAGAACAAGAAGGCGGAGAAAAAAGAAGAGGCGGCGACGGAAACTGCGGCGGAAGAGAAAACCGCCGACGACAAAGCCGAATAAGTTTTTTCACAAAAGATGAAAAGGGACGTTTGCTTTCAGGCGGGCGTCCTTTTTGATAAAAATTGTCGAAGCGGCGTATGCCGTGTAAAATGCAGGGCGGAAG
>CADBSX010000041.1 GCA_902797515.1 uncultured Eubacteriales bacterium
GAAAGAGGGAAAGAAGAAGATGCGGCAACTCGGCTCGGTGGAAGTTCCGAGCGAGGCGTTTATGTCGATACTGAAACTCGACAGTTCGAGCGATTGAAATAATCGGTACTCGTTCAAGGCGGGGTTTTAAGCCTTAAAAACGATAACCCTTCCACCGCAAGCGGTCCCCCTTTCCGCTAAAACTCACTACGTGAGTGTCAGGGACGGTAGGCTCGCGAGAAAAATCACACGAAAAGCGGCAGACGCGCGTCAGGCAAGGCGCGTGCAGGTTTTCGGAAGGGAGCGACCTTTTCGGTCGCAGGAATTACAAAAACCAAACGGAACGCAGCATCACGCGATGTATGCTGCTTTGAAGAAAAAAATGCGCGGTATATACATACATATTCCTTTTTGTAAAGCAAAATGCACGTATTGCGATTTCGCGTCTTATCCGAAAGAGATCGGAAAGGCGGAAACGTATTTTGCGTGCCTCTATAAAGAGATAAAGGGAAGAGCCGAAAACTTAAAAGACAAGACTTTCGATACTGTGTATTTCGGCGGCGGCACGCCGTCTTTCGTGGACGCGAAATATATTTTCGGCGCGATGAAACAGATACGCAATTTCTATAAACTGTCCGATAACGCAGAAATAACCGTCGAGGCAAATCCGGGGACGCTCTCCGCGGAAAAAGTGAAAATTTATAAAAAAGCGGGGATAAACAGATTCAGTCTCGGACTTCAATCGGCGGACGATAAAACTCTTTATAAACTCGGACGGATACACACCGCGAAAGACTTCCTTTTCGCGTGCGAACTCTTAAAGGGCGAAAACGTTTCGGCGGATATTCTTTTAGGGCTCGAAGATCAGACGAAAGACGACGTTAAAAACTCGATCGACCTCGCTATAAAAGGGGGCGTTTCGCATATATCCGCTTATACGCTTAAAGCGGAAGAGGGAACGCCGATGTACGGTAAATATTTAAACGGCGACCTTCCGAGCGAGGACGAACAGGCGGAACTCTACGATTTCGCGCGGGCGTATCTTGCGGAAAACGGTTTCAAAAGGTACGAGGTGTCGAATTTCTGCAAGGAAGGCTACGAGTCGAAACACAATATGAACTATTGGAACAGGGGCGAATACATAGGTTTCGGCGTTTCCGCCTCGTCGTTCATTTCGGAAAGGCGGTTCACGAACACGGAAAAGATAGACGAGTATATAGCGTGTATCCTACGGAATAAAGTCGCGGAAATTTTCAGCGAAGAGATAGAGGGCGACGAGCGCGAATTCGAGTTTTTAATGCTAGGCCTTCGCACCGAAAAAGGGATTTCTTATCGGGACTTCACCGCCCGTTTCGGCGGGGATTTCAGGCAAAAGTACGCCGATAAGTTGAAAACCGTTGAAAAATACGTGGAAGAAACGGAATACGGAATACGGATAAAGCCCGAATTTCTGTACGTTCAGAACACGATAATAATAAATTTTATGGATTGAAAAATATGTCCGGATTCGTACATTTACACGTTCATACAGAATACAGTTTACTCGACGGCGCGACGAGAATAGCCGTCGCGACCAAAAAGGCGAAGGAAATGGGAATGCCCGCCCTCGCCATGACCGACCACGGGAATATGTACGGCGCGGTCGAGTTTTTCGACGCGTGCGAGAAAGTCGGGATAAAGGCGATAATAGGCACGGAATTTTACGTGTGCGACGACCTTACCAAAAAAGAGGGACGTCCGAAACTCAATCACCTCGTGCTTCTCGTCAAAAACGACGAGGGATATAAAAACATTTCTCTTTTGAATTCCATCGCGTTCCGCGACGGTTATCACATAAAGCCGAGGATAGACCTCAAAACGCTCGCAGAGCATCACGACGGGCTTATCTGTCTTTCGGCGTGTCTCGCGGGCAACATCCCGCAGGCGATAATCCACAGGGATTTCGAAGAGGCGGAAAGGCTGGTCGTTCGGTTTAAAGACCTCTTCGGCGACGACTTTTACCTCGAACTGCAAAACCACTTTATCAAAGAACAGGCGGAAGTAAACAAGTACCTTAAAATTTACGCGGAAAAGTACGGCGTAAAGACGGTCGCGACCAACGACGTGCATTACGTGTCGAGAGACGACGCGATGTCGCAGGACGTACTTATGTGCGTACAGACCGCCGCCGATTATTCCGATCCGAACAGACTGCGCTTCGAAAACGACGAATTCTATCTCAAATCATACGAGGAAATGGCGGAACTTTTCCCCGACGATTTAGACGCTCTCGAAACCACGCTCGAAATAGCGGACAAATGCGACTTCGCTTTCGTTTACGGGCATTATATGTTCCCGCATTACAAGCCCGA
>CADBSX010000042.1 GCA_902797515.1 uncultured Eubacteriales bacterium
ATAATAGTCGAGATAATGGGCAGAAACGCGGGCTGGCTCACGGCGGCGGCGGAACTCGCCTCTTTAACCGGTTACGGCGCGGATCTTATATATCTTCCCGAGATCCCCTTCTCCGTCGATAAATTCAAAGCGGACGTCGCGTATATACTCAAAAAGCGCGGCAAATGCGTGGTGGCGGTTTCGGAAGGGATAAGATACGAAAACGGCGGATACGTCGGCGAGGACAAAACCGCCGCGGACGTGTTCGGGCATTCCGCGCTCGGCGGCGTTTGCGGATACCTCAAAAACGCAGTCAAAAGCACGGGCGTGAAGTGCAAGGCGATAGAACTCAATATTCTGCAGAGGTGCGCGGCGCATATCGCCTCTGAAACGGACGTGAACGAGGCGTTCGAGGTCGGGCGGCAAGCGGTAATAAAAGCCGTGGCGGGCGAAACCGACGAAATGGTGGCGATAAAGAGAAAGGACGGCGCAAAATACGAGGTTCTCTTCGACGCCGAACCTCTGGAAAAAGCGGCGAACGCCGAGAAAAAAATCCCGCTTTCGTGGATAAAACAAAGCGGAACGGGGCTTACGGAAGAATTTATAGACTACGCTCTGCCCCTTATTTCGGGCGAAAACGAAAGGCGGATAAAAGACGGACTTCCCTCTTACGCGAAACTCAAACTCGAAAAATTCAGACTTTGACAAAATATTCCCTGTAAAAGCCTTAATTCGTTTGCAAAAATTTTATTTTTCCCGTATAATATATACGCTGCGATGGGCGGGGAGTCGGCGGTGCCCTGTACTTGCAATCCGCCATAGCAAGGCCGATCGGTTTCCTCGGCTCGCCGTATGGTTGGCTGCGCGAGGTAAGGCGCGTCGATCGAAAGGTCTCATGCAACGGTCACCCGCGAACCGCGTCAGGATAGGAATATAGCAGCGCTAAACGGTCCTGTCCGTGTGCCATGAGGTTGCTTTTCGGGAGCGACCTGCCGCGTTTACGCTTCGGTACGACTTGTCAAAGAAACCTTCGCAGTATTTTGAAAATTGCGCGGACGGAAAACTCCGTCCGCGTTTTTATTGACAAAAGCGACGAATAATATTATAATTTTCTTATGCTGGAAGAAAATCTACGTAAAATTTCCGAAGAGATAAAAAACGGGAACAACCTCGGCGAAGAGATAACTCTCGTCGGCGCGACGAAATTCGTCGGTATCGACAGGATAAACGAGGCGATCTCTCTCGGTCTTGCTCATATCGGCGAAAACAGGGCGCAGGAGTTTCGGGACAAACTTCCCTTCTATCTTCCGTGCGTAAAGCATTTTATAGGCACTTTGCAGAAAAACAAACTGAAATACGTCGTAGGTAAGGCGGATATCATAGATTCCGTTTCTTCCGTCGCGCTCGCCGAAGATATAGCCGCTGCGGCGGAAAAACTCGGCGTAAAACAGCGGATAATGGTCGAGATAAACGCGGGAGGGGAAGAGAGCAAGAGCGGCGCGACTTTTCCGGACGCGAAAAGGATATGCGATTTTGCGCTCGGAAACGCGAATATCGCCCTCTGCGGCGTTATGGGCATGCTGCCCGAATCGGACGATACGTCTCTTCTTTCCGACCTTTCGGAAAAACTGCGCGAGTTTTACGACCTGCTCAAAAAAGACGCGGCGGAAGTGAAATATCTGTCCGTCGGCATGTCGTCGGATTATAAGATCGCAATAAAGCACGGCAGCAACGCGATACGTCTCGGCACAGCCCTTTTCGGCGCGAGATATTGAGGATATTATGGGATTATTTAATTTCTTGACAAAAACCAAAAACCGCGAAAAACCGACGGAAGAAAAGCCCGTCGGGGAAAAAGTGGATTTCAGCGGGAACATAAACACTTTCGCGCCGAAGAGTTTCGACGACGTTCGGGATATCATCGACTGTCTTTTAGAGGGGAAACCCGCGATAGTCGATCTCTCGGCGGTGAGGGCAAGCACCGCGCAGAGAGTTCTCGACATTTTGTCGGGCGCGACTTACGCCATAAACGGCAATATGGGCAAGATCGCGGGCGACGCGTATATATGCACGCCGAACGGCGTTAAAATAGGTCAGAATTGAGGTGAACGCTATGAAAAATATAATACTTACGGGCGACCGCCCGACCGGCAGATTGCACGTGGGACACTACGTCGG
>CADBSX010000043.1 GCA_902797515.1 uncultured Eubacteriales bacterium
AAATGTCCCGAAGGGACAAAAGGGGGGCGGCCCGCGCCTAGCGGCGGGGGACCGATATACAGGGCCCCCGAAAACATAAATCATTATTTAAAATCAAAAAAACACATAATAAATCACAGACAAAAAGAGAGGTAAAAAATTATGAGCAAAGTTATAGGAATAGATCTTGGAACGACTAACTCGTGCGTCGCGGTCATGGAAGGCGGCGAGCCGACGGTCATAGCGAACGCGGAAGGAGCGAGAACTACTCCGTCCGTAGTAGGTTTTCAGAAAGACGGCGAAAGGCTTGTCGGTCAGGTCGCTAAACGTCAGGCGGTCGCGAACGGCGACAGAACGGTTATATCCATAAAAAGGCATATGGGATCGGACTATAAGGTAAGTATAGACGATAAAAAGTATTCGCCGCAGGAAATTTCCGCGATGATACTTTCCAAACTCAAAAAGGACGCGGAGGCTTATCTCGGCGAACCGGTAAAAGACGCGGTAATAACTTGTCCCGCATACTTTACGGACAGTCAGAGACAGGCGACGAAAGACGCGGGCAAGATAGCGGGACTCAACGTTCTGCGTATAATCAACGAGCCGACGGCGGCGGCGCTCGCTTACGGTCTCGACAAAGACAAGTCCTCGCATAAAGTAATGATATACGACCTCGGCGGCGGCACGTTCGACGTATCTATTCTCGATATAGGCGACGGCGTGTTCGAGGTGCTCGCGACGAACGGAAACAATATGCTCGGCGGCGACGATTTCGACAAGAGGATAATGGATTACGTGGTCGCGGATTTCAAAGCGAAAGAGGGCATAGATCTTTCCAAAGACAAGATGGCTATGCAGAGAATAAAAGAGGCGGCTGAAAAGGCGAAGATAGAACTTTCGAGTATGTCCTCGACCAACATCAACCTTCCGTTCATTACGGCGGACGCGACGGGCCCGAAACATCTCGATATGAACCTGACGAAAGACAAGTTCGACACCATGACGTCCGACCTCGTCGAAATGACGAAAGAGCCTATGCGTAAGGCGATGAAAGACGCGGGGCTGTCGTATAGCGATATAGCGAAAGTTATCCTCGTCGGCGGCTCGACGAGAATACCGGCGGTCGTAGAGGCGGTCAAAGCGGAAACGGGCAAAGAGCCGTTCAAAGGTATAAATCCCGACGAATGCGTCGCGATAGGCGCGGCGATACAGGGCGGCGTTTTAACGGGCGAAGTAAAAGACGTTCTTCTTCTCGACGTCACGCCGTTGTCGCTCGGCATCGAAACTCTCGGCGGCGTGTTCACCAAACTTATCGACAGAAACACCACTATCCCCGTAAAGAAATCGCAGGTATTCTCGACTGCGGCGGACAATCAGCCGGAAGTCACGATACACGTTTTACAGGGCGAAAGACAATTTGCGAAAGACAATAAGACGCTCGGACAATTCAACCTCGGCGGAATCGCTCCCGCGCCGCGCGGCGTACCGCAGATCGAAGTCACTTTCGATATCGACGCGAACGGCATAGTCCACGTCACGGCGAAAGACCTCGGCACGCAGAAAGCGGCGGATATAACGATAACGAGTTCTACGAACCTTTCCGAAGAGGATATCGACAAAGCCGTCAAAGAGGCTGAAAGATACGAGGCGGAAGACAAGAAGAGAAAGGAAGAAGTCGAAAACAAGAACAAACTCGACAGTCTTATATTCCAAGTCGAAAAGACTGTGAAAGACAGCGGCGACAAACTTTCCGAAGAGGATAAGGCGACCGTGGAAAACGCGGTGAAAGAGGCGAAAGAAGAACTCGCGTCTAATGACAACGACAGAATAGTCAAAGCGACGGAAAAACTGTCCAACGACGTTCAGGCGGTGTTCCAGAAACTCTATCAGCAGGCGCAGGGCGCGCAGCAGGGCCCGCAGGGCGGCGCGAGCGACGGCGCGGACGGCGACACCGAATTTCACCAGAACTGATAAAAATTTTCCGCCGCGGGACGGCTGTCAGCCGTCCCGCGGCGACCATATAACGGAGAAACGGTACATAAATGGCGAAAACACATTACGAAACTCTCGGCGTTCAGAAAAACGCAAGTCAGGACGAAATAAAGTCGGCGTACAGAAAACTCGCGAGGCAATACCATCCCGACCTTCATCCTAACGACGAAGAGTGCGCTAAAAAATTCAAAGAGATAAACGAAGCGAACGAAATACTTTCCGATCCCGAAAAGAGGAAACAGTACGACTTCGAACTCGAACATCCCGGCGCGAGCGCGGGCGGATTCGGCGGTTTCGGCGGTTTCGGAAGTTCGGGCAGCACGGGATTCGGCGGCTTTTCGGATATATTCGGCGACATATTCGGCTCGTTTTCGGGCGGAGCGAGGGGACAGGACAGATCGGGCAGCGATATAACCATAGAGATCGAACTTTCCTTCCTCGACGCGGCGAAAGGCTGTAGAAAAGACGTTACCTATACGAGAAAAGAGCCTTGTACCGCGTGCAGATCGACGGGCGCGAAAAACGGCACGGCGTATAAGACGTGCGATAAGTGTAACGGAACGGGAACTATCCAGTACGCGAGCGGAAACAGCATTTTCAGGACCATATCCACGCGCGCCTGCGACAAGTGCGGCGGAAAAGGCAAGATTATTTTAGAGAGTTGTCCGTCTTGCGGCGGGAAAGGCTATTCGAGAAAATCGACGACCGTAAGGCTCGATATTCCCGCGGGTGCGGATACGGGCAGTTATATGAAGAAACGCGGATTCGGCGAGGCTTCGACTCTCGGCGGCGAGGCGGGCGATCTTATCGTGGTATTCAAAGTCCAGCCGCATAAGATATTCAAAAGAAAGAATTACGACTTATACGTCGATCTTCCCGTCGATTTCCTGACGGCGGCGCTCGGCGGCAAGGTTAAAGTGCCGACGCTTGACAACACGGTGGAAATCGATATTCCCGAATGCACGCAGACGGGAAAAGTAATAACCGTCAGAGGCAAAGGGATAAATTCGAGATACGGAAACGGAAATCTGTATTGCACGGTATTCGTGGAAGTGCCGTCGAAGCTCTCGCGGACGCAGAAACAGAAACTCGAAGATTTCGCGAAAGAGGTCGATATAAAGCAATACGACAAGATGAAGAAATACAGCGACGGAGTACAGTCGTTATACGGCGACGATCCGTATAAAAAGTAAAAATTTATTAA
>CADBSX010000044.1 GCA_902797515.1 uncultured Eubacteriales bacterium
TAGGTCATCTTTCCGTTTCTGACGTCGGCGTTTAAATCGACGCACCACTTTTCGACCCAGACGTGGTCGGGCATATACCACCAGTCGCCGGGGCGTTGATATTCGAGCGCTTCGGAAAATACCGTAACGTTTTTCGGCGCGATGCCCTTTTTGAATACCACGTCGCCTATAAGCGATTTCTGATTCGGGAAGAAACCGAGCCCAGCGCGCACTTTCTGACCGGCGGGACTTGCCACCCATTTGACGAACGCGACCGCTTTGTCTTTCTTCGTCGTTCCGTTTCTCACTACCGCGGCGATGGCGTTGGAGTGCCCTGCCTGCTTGCCTTTCGCGACTACCGTGTCGTTTTCGGGATCGGCGGGATCGGCGTATCTCTTATATACCGCGAGAGGCGCGACGTCCCACTCGAAACCTCTTCTTCTCGCCTGTTCCGAAAGGTCCGCCATATACGCGGAAGTCTGAGCGACGATAGCGAGTTCCTGCGAGAAGAAATAGTTTATAGAGCCCCTCGCCGTGACGACGTTAGGATTAGGCGATATGTCGAGACCGCTCTCGCCGTCGATATCCGCGGTCGTCGCCGCGCCGAGTTTGAGGTATCTCTGGAACGCCTCTCTCGTCGAGGGCATTTCCGCTATCGCGGGATCTTCCTTCGCCATCTCTTCGGTTATTCCGCTCCATATCCCCGCGAGATCGGTAGTTCCCGCGTGGTAGTAATCGCCGTAATCGTCGGGAACGAGAACTTCGTCCTTTCCGTCAACCGTCAATATGTTCATTTTATCGAGGAAACCTATCGTTTCGCCGACCTGATAAACTTTTCCCGTCCTGCCCGTGAACGTTCCTTTCATAACGACGTAGTTAGGATTAGGATCGAGAAGAGAGAAGTTCCAGTCGCCCGAGCCCGTGAGGTCGTTGAGGCAATCCCCGCCGACCGACCAGCCGTAATTGAACCACCACTCGGTGAAATATCCGAATTCCGTTCCGTACTTCGTCACGGGATTGCTCTTGCCTTCTTCGCCCGCTTTCGGATTGTATTTGCCGGTGAATATCATCGAAATATCTTCGACTTCGTCACAGTTCATCGCTATGCGGTTGTTGAAAACGAGAACTTCCGATTCGAGCGGCTTTTCCCACGCCTTCGTCTTGTTGCCGTTATAGTAATAAGGGCTTATATTTCTGAAAAATCCCTTTTTAGGAACTTTTACGCCGTTAAGTTTAGGGAAATCCCTCTTCCACTGTCCGTTCTTGTCCGCGATCTCGCCCGCGTTCCACGCGTCCATATCCTCTTCGTCCACGGATATGACGATTATTCCCGCGTTTTTGAACATCGTTTCGTTGTAATACAGCGCGGTAGGCTGCGAGTCGAGGGGAAGTCCGTACAAAGCGTCCCCCGGATTAGACGTGTTCGTCTCTATATCGTAGAGAAGTCTGCCGTAGGTCTTTTCCATTATATCCCCGAGGTCGATATCCGTCAGCGCTTCCACGTCGGCCGAAATATCGCACATATACTGCCCGATTATCCACGATTTCATATCGTTGTCGTAAATAACGAAAACGTCGGGACCGTTGTCCGAGCCCGCGGTGACCTGCACCGTCTGCGTATAAGAGCCGTTAGGCTTTTGCGACGTTATAACGTTTATATTATGCTCCGCGCCGTAAGTCCTGTTGAATTCTTCGGCGAGTCTCGTGTACATATCGAGTTGATCGGACGAGCCGTATATCCAGAATTTGACGCTCGTGCTGTCCGAACCGCAGGACGTAAACGCCGCCGTTCCGATAAGACACGCGAGCAGAGCGCTCGCCGCTTTTTTAAAAAAACCTGTCTTTTTCATCTTGTTTCCTCTCTTTTTATTTTATTTGATTGAATAACGAATTAAAATTATAATTCGAGTTCGACCGTTTTGCCTTCTTTTCTGCTCTTTTCCGCAGCGTAAACGCACGTATGCCCGCTCACCGAGTCGTCTATCGTCGTGAGCGATATCGACGACCTGTCGCCGCAGAGAAACCGCACGTATTCCCGCATAAGCGACATATCGCCGTTGCTGTGCTTGGAGTTTTCGGGGATCTTGTCCGAGAGATCGACGATCTCCGTCGTCTTCTCGAATCCGCCGTCCTTTCTGACGGTTCTCGAAATCTTTATCTTGTTTTCTTCGAGTTTTCCCGAAATCTCGCCTTTCGAGCCTACTATGTGGATAAACCTTCCGCCCGACGAACAGCCGCCTACCACCGTAAAGAGGCACACGCTCCCGTCTTTGAACGCGACGCTCACCGTCTGTCTGTCAACGAGGTCGCGGCGGAGAGTATAGACGCATCTGCCGTAATCGGAAGTCTTTAAAAACTCCTCTTTTTCTTCGCGCGTGATTTCATCGAGCGGCTTCCCTATCCCCCTCCACGTCTGAAAATAAAACCAGTCGAGATCGAGGTGAATTTTCTGCGCGCAGTAAAGACACGTTTTCCCGTTCGGGCAGTTATAGCAGAATTCCGTCGCGCCTTCGGGCGCGTTTTCGGGGATGAAGTACGCGCGCGAACCGAAAGAAGAAACCGCTTTCGGCTTCGTAAAGTTGTTCAGCCAGCACATAAGGTCGAGATCGTGCGAACACTTCTGAAGTAAAAGCCCCGATCCGCATTCCCTTTCGTCCGCCCACTTCCCGCGCACGAACGAGTCGGCAAAATGAACGAGTTCGACGTGTTCGTTCATTTCCATTGTAAATATTCTGCCTATTTCTCCCGCGTTTAACAGCGTCTTTATATATTTATAGAAAGGCGTATAGCGCAAGACGTGGCAGACGATAAGGGAAACTCCCTTTTCTTCCGCGAGGTCTTTGAGTTCTTCGAGTTCTTCCGCGTTATTGACTATCGGTTTTTCGAGAAGTTGATCGTAACCGCGCTCTATCAGTTTTTTCGCGGTGTAATAGTGCGCTCCGTCCATCGTCGCGTTTATAACGGTGTCGCACTTTACGTCCGCCGCCAGAAACTCGTCCACGTCTTTAAAACGCAAAGTATCGGGGATACCGTATTTGTCCCCCGTCGTTTTAAGAGCGACCGCGTCGATGTCGGCAACGGCAACGATCTCCATCTCTTCGGGATGCAAGAGCGCGTATCCGGCGTAAACGTTGCCTCTGTCTCCGCATCCCAAAACCGCCGCTTTAATAGGTTTCATAGAAAAATGCTTTTAATTCCTTTTTGGCGTATTTTGTTTTTCAGTACAATAATTATACATCTTTTTCAGGTCGTATTCAATAGTTAAAATTTGGCTATTTATTAATTATTTTTAGTTTTATCCGTTTTTTTATCCTGTTCAAACCGAAATTTTATTGTTATTTTTTGCGAAAACGCTCGTTTAAAAAACGGGAAAAGTATAGCCGTGTCGCTGTATTTACATATAATGTTGTCTTAATGATATTATAACACACCTGCGTTCCGACGATAAAACGAAATCACTGTACAAAATTCGCTTTTCGTTTGCCGAAATTAACTTTAAACGGAAAAGAAATTGACTAAACGGACGGAATATGGTATTTTGTTTATATAAAGACATGGAAAATACTATCGAAAAGTTTCGGGAAGTTATACCGGACAAGTGGAAAGTAAAATTGAATACTTCGGACTGCGCCGACGCGTCAGTTTCTTGGATAGGACATATGATCGCGACGCCGACGCAGTTTTATACGAATTTCGTCGCGCGGAACGACTACTGCATACAGTACACCGTCCGCGGCAAAGGTGTTTTTTTTACCGACAACCGTCTATATTCCGTTAACACGGGAACGCTTTGGCTCGTGCCGAAAGACAAGTATTACTACTACAAGTCGGACGAAAACGAGCCCTACGAATATTTCTGGATACACTTCAACGGAAAAGGCGCGGAAAAGTTTCTCGAAAGCATCGGGCTTTCCGAAAAAAATCCGGTAATCGAAAATTTAAACAATCCAAACGTCGCATATCAATTCAATAAACTGATCGGCCTTTCAAAAACGGATGCGCCGAACGGACATTTGATATTATCCGCTCTGCACCGCCTGCTTTACGAGATCGAAATCGCGCTCGGAGAGTTTAATCGTAAAATTATTCATGGCGGACGTATTATCGACGACGATCCCGCGGTGAACAAAGTCATCGCTTTTATCAAAGAGAATTACGCCAAAGACATCGGTTTGCGGGATCTGGCGAACGTCGTCTTTCTGGATAGAGTGTATCTTATCACAAAATTTAAAAGTCGGACGGGATTAAGCCCGATACGGTTTCTGATACAATATCGGATATCTCAATCCTGCCGACTTTTACATTCCGATCTTCCGCTTAAAGAAATCTCGTCCCTTTGCGGTTTCCGCGACTTCGCAAACTTTCTGAAACGGTTTAAAAATTTCGTAGGGCTTACGCCTTCGCAATACAGAAAAAGCGTTTTATCCCGAAAAAAGAGCGATTAAAAGGACGGGGCGGCCGCCTGATGCGGTCGCCCCGTCCTTTCGATCGGTTTTTCTATATTCTCTTATTATAAGCACTTCGTAGGGCGAAAGTTCCTTTCTTTCGCCCGCGGCGTATTTTTTCCCGCTCAAAATATCCTCGCCGTCAAAAGGCACGACGACGTAGGCGTTCTCCCTGCGCATTATTTCCACCGCCGAAAAAATCTCGCCCGCCTCTCCCTTTCTTACTGTCAGGGCGACCGTTTCGCTCGCCTCCGAGAGAGGTTTTACTCCTTCTTCTTCCGCGATTTTGCGGATAAACGCCTGCCAGCCCGCCTTTTCGGGCAACGCGCCGAGAAGGATTATCCTGCCTTTCCCGTAA
>CADBSX010000045.1 GCA_902797515.1 uncultured Eubacteriales bacterium
AAAAAGATGATTTTATAGCGTATTTTTGGCAAAGATGACGAAGTTGTACTAAACGTACTACGAGGAAGATGAGCCGAAAAGCCGCATGAAGGCGCTTTTTGCGGCGGGTTCGTATTATTCATGTCTGGTATAAAGCGCGATAAAACTGAATATAATTCATAAAAATCCAAATCCGACTTATTGCAAATGCTCGTAAAAGGTAGTATAATATACTCGGATCGGCTCTTAAAAGCCGCCGAAAGGGCGGAAGAAAAATGGATTTTGAAAACTGCAAGGATATTTTCATATCGGAAGGCGAAGAAAGCGACGTTATAATAAAACCTCGCGGAAAAGCCGCGGAATTTTATTTCGACTGCGAAAAGAAGAAAGACAAGAGATATAAACTTTTCGTATCGGGCGAAACGGGGCTTTTCTATATGTGGCGCAACGAGCCCGATTATCCGTCGCTTTACCACACTCTGACGGACGCGCTTTGCCATAAAGAGACCATGCGGGCGCAATACAGCCTCGACGTGTCGAGAAATACCGCGGAAAATTTCGAGTGGCGGGCGTACAAGAAGATCATGTGGCCGCCCGTTTTGTCGTACCTTCCGCTCGTACCGCTCGGGGAAAAGTGGAAAGTCGGTTTTTGGGCGAAAGCGGAAAACCTCGCGGCGGAAAAGGGCGGGAAAATTCTGATGCGCGTATGCGTTTACGGAAAGAAAGAGGGATTGTCCGTTCACTCGCTTTTTCAGCCGCTTACGGAAAATATCGAAATACCGATAGAGCAGGGCTCTTACGGCTGGAAAAAAACCGAAAGAGAGATAACGGTACCGAAAGACGAAACGGCGTTCGTAGGCGTCTGGTTCGAGGGCGTCGGATATACGGGAAAGGTCTATATCGAAAGGCCGTTCCTCGTTTCCGACAACGGCTATAACGTGTTGCCCGATTTTTCGGTCGCGCAGCCGAAAAAAGAAAAATTCGCGTGGGCGGCGCAGAATTTAAGCAGAAAAGAGTGGCCGAAATTTTCGGTGAAATTAAACGGCGAAGAGATATTTTCGGGCGAGAAGTTCGAGCGGATACACAGAAACGCGAGTTGGGAAACGGATATTCCGAGCGATTTATTGAAAGAGAAAAACGTTCTTTCGGTATCTTTTATATCCGACTGTTACGCCGCGACGCCCTACGCGATAAAGGAAGTTCGGCTTATCGAGCAGTCGGGCGGCGATATTTCCGTTATCGCCGCGCCCGAATATACGTCGGAAAACGCGGAATTTCCCGTGCTTATACGGACGGAAAAAGACGGCGCGACGGTTCGGGCGAAGAGCGGGAAAACGTATTCTTTTGAAGAAAAGGGCTTGCACGTTATACGTTTAAACGCGAGAACCGACGCCGAAGGCGGCAAATTCGTTTTAAAATGCGGAAACTTCGAGGCTTGCGGCGACGTTCCCGTCGCAGCCCCGAAAGAGGACGACGGAGTTATAACGGGCACGGGGGATATGATATACGTCGCGCAGGACGAGAGCGAAGTCGAGGAATATCTTTCTTGGTATTTTTCAAACGGGCTCGGAAACTTCCTGACGATACGTCCGACTTACAGGTGGTCGTCAACGAGGGAAGTAAACGCAAAAGTATGGAAAAAGGTAAAGGAAATACTCGGCGGTTACGGCGTTAAATACGTACATATGCTCGACGGCCGCGAACTCCCCGGATACGCCTCGAATCCGAGCCTTGAAACTCTTTCGTCGGATAATTTTTTAGGCAGACAAAGGCACGAGATCGACGGTCTCGTATTTTACAACGTCACGGGATTTATCCCGTACTCGGATATCTTCGCTTGGCAGATACTCGATATGAAAACGCGTATCGCTATGGAAAAGCCCGAAAACGCGAATACGGGCTCGAAAGCGGACACGCGCGAATACGGAAAGGGCGGCGCGTACGCTAACCGCTTGCCCGACGTTCCGCGAGACGTAAAAGAAGGGCACGACTACGCCGTGAAGAGGATAGGCGATTTCCTCGGCGACGCGACGAGGCATACGGGCCCGTCGGTGCAATTCCGTACTTTTTCGGAAGCGGGATTCAAGTGGCTCGGCATGGAAACGGTATATACGACCATGGAACCGCATATAGCCTTTCTCCGCGGCGTGAAAAAGGCGTTCGGTATTCCCTCTTTCGGCGTGCATAACGCCATACAGTGGTCGACTACGCCGCACGATACGGAAGAGCGTTTCCGCCGTTTCAGGCTCTCGCTCTACGTCGCGTACTTGCAGGGAGCGAGCGATATAAACACCGAAGAGGGACTTTGGCGGCTCGAAGAGTATTACGCGGGATTTCACCGTTTCACGGACGCCTGCAAAGGGCATATAAAACAGCAGAAAGATTTTTACAGGTACGTTTCCTCGCATTCGAGGACGGGCGAATTCCATACGCCCGTGGCAGTTCTGCACGGCAAATACGATCCGTGGATCGGCTTTATAAACGGCAGACCTTACGGCTGGGAAGTAAAGTACGGCGACGCGGAAAACAGTTGGCAATTGCTTAAAACCTTTTATCCTTTGAGCAAGCCCGGGCAGGAACTCTATATACATAACTGTCCGCCCGATCGCCCGTCGGGATATTTCACGGGCACGCCGGACGGGAATATCGACGTTATCCCCGTCGAGAGCGGCGAAAACCTGCTGAAAAAATACCGCGTTATAGCGTTTATAGGATATAATTTCGCCGAAAGGGAAACTTTCGGCAAACTCGAAAAATACGTTTTGTCGGGCGGGAAACTGATACTCACGAGGGCGCACAGGACGATCACGACGAACTACGACGATATTTCAAGCGGGAATTTAAAGTACGACGATACTTTCGCGCTCGGTTTTTCCGTCGGCAAACAGCGTTTCGTAAAGGACGGTTATAAAGGCGCGGAAATACAAGTCTGCGAAAACGCCGAAGAAGGCGCGGATATCCTCGCCGTAACGGACGGCGGAAAGCCGCTCGTATGCAGATATAAGGTCGGACGGGGCGAAGTCGTTCTCTTCAACGTCAACGCTTATCCCGCGCATCCGGCGATAAAAGAACTCTACGCGGAAATTCTGAAAAAAGAGCAGAAAGCGGCGGCGGAAAAAGAGGACGTCTGGGCGGTCGCCGACGAAAACGTCGAATTTGCCGTTTACGATCAGAAAGACGGCGCGAAACATCTGTATATTCTCGCCGTGGATTGGTACAGAGATCCGTCTTACGAACGCGTCTGTTCGGTGAGAATAGCGGGGAACGAATATAAAGTGAAAATACCGTTCGGAACTATGTATAAGTGCGTTATCCGCGGCGGCGTCGGCGCGTATTGTACGAGCGAGGACGGGGAAGTCCT
>CADBSX010000046.1 GCA_902797515.1 uncultured Eubacteriales bacterium
CCGTATGCATGCCATATTCTACGCGCATAAGCGGAACTGCTTTATATGTTCCGCATTTGTTCCGCCGCATACGCACAGTTCGAGTTCGGGATGTTTTTTCACCATCTCCTCGTCGCTGCAAAATACGTCGTATTTATCGAATAAATGTTCGTCCCCGTACCTTTCTTCCAGAAGCGCGCGCGTTTTTACGTCCGTCGATACCGCTACCACATGGAACATCGCGTTAGACCTCATTGCGTCGAACATCCCCGTGACGTGTCCGTTCTTGAAACCCATTATCCCGACTTCTATCGGCTTAAACATCAACGTCTCCCTCCCTGAATTTCCACACTCTCGCACGTCTTGTCAGATTCGTAGATCTTCTCTATATAAAACCGCAATTTTTTGTCTCTTTCGAGATTGAACTCAAGATCCGTTTTGCCGATCAGCGCTTTATATACCGCAACTGCGGCAGTCGAGTCGGCAAGAGTAAGTCCGTACAGTTCTTTCGTCGTATCGTTAAACGTATAAGGCTCGGCTCTGTCAGAAAACAGATAAACCGATTGCGGACGCACTTTCGTCGAAACCACGCGCGTTGATTCAAGACCTTGTTCTCCCCACGCCGTATATCTCGTTTGCTCTTCCGCTCCGTCGGGCAAAGTCGCGCCGAGTTCTAAAAGCGCAACTTTTCCGTTTTTCATTAACAGCGTAACGGTTACCGCGTTTTTATTCGCGTAAGCCGTTATCTTTTTTATTTCGGAATCCAAAATCCACTCTGCCGCGTCGAGTTCCTTGTATAAAAAAGCGTCTATTCCGTAAGATCTCTCTACCATACCGCTTATTTTTGCGCTTACAGAACCGCCTATATTGTTTTTGGCGTTTCTTGCGACCGCCTCTATCTGCGGATCGCTTCTCCAAAAAAACAAAGGATAGGTCTTTCCGTCGATCATCACTCCGTCCGTCATGTCATTCGCGCCCTTTTTAAGATAGTCCCACGCCGCGACGGCGTCCGTTTTGTTCTTGTTTAAAAGACTTATTACACCGTCTTTTACGCTTTTGCCGTTTGTCATTTTTTCTCCTTTACCGTATCACATTATAGTTTTTCCGTCGATAATAATATCCGAACAGTTTCTGACGTCGTATTCTTTAAGATCTTCTTTGTTGTCGATCTCGATATTATCAAAGCGGATATCTTTTACCTTCTTTTTATCTTTTTCAAAACCGTCGATATATACGTATGAATCCGCTTCCTTGCCGAAATTCGGATCGCCGCTGTTATATTCGATTTTCAGATTTTTAAATTTCAGACCGCTTATCTCGGTGAGTTCTCCGCCGTCCTCTCCGTCGTCGTTATAACCGACTTTCCTTATCATAACGCGGGATATTTTACTGTCTTTTACTTCAACGTCTTTAATATATCCGCCGCGCTTTGCCGTCGTTTTTATGTGGATCCCGAAAAACGAGGCGGAAAAATCGCAATCCCAGATCTTTACGCCTTTTATCCCGCCCGAAACTTCGCTTCCTATCGCAATGCCGTGCGACCGACCTTTTTTTATGATGCAAGAAAAAATATTTATCTTTTCCGTAGGTCTTCCGATAATATTTCCTTCGGGATTTTTGCCGGACTTTATCGCTATACAGTCGTCGCCGGTATCGAATTCGCAGTCGAATATACTGCAGTTTTCAGAAGAATCCGGATCCCAACCGTCTCCGTTCCATATTCCGCCGGATACGATCTTACATCCGCAGGTTATCACGTTTTCGGAATATATCATATGTACGTTCCACGCCGATGAAAATCCGAGAGTCAGCCCGTCAATTATCACGTTTTTCGCGTTGCTTATATTGATAAGTCTGCCGCGCCCTCTGTATCTTTCGTCGTTCGTTTCATAAAGATTATTCTGATATTGTTTTAATTTGTTTCTTTTATCTTCCGTTTCGCCGTCTATGCCCAAAGTGTCGAACAAAAGATTTTCACCGCCTCCGACGATTTCGCCCTCTCCCCTGATAATTACGTTAAACGGCTCGGCAGGTTTCGTATGATCGGCGTATCCGATATTTAATAACGACGCCAGACATTTGCGTTCTATACCTTCAAAACGACTGTCTATTTCGGGAAGGTAATCCGCCGCTCTTTCGCTCCCCTTCAAAACGCCGCCTTCCGCAATATATATCTCCGTATTCGGATATAACCTTAACGCCCCTGTTAAAAAGATACCTTTAGGAATAAGCACTCTTCCGCTTTTTCCGCAATCGTTTATCGCGCGCTGTATGGCGCTCGTGTTCAGCGTTTGCCCATCGCCTACCGCGCAATAGGGATATTCGGACACGACTATATCTTTCTTTTTTCGCGTCGTTTTACATTTTATACACCTTTCGAGCGGCTCTCCGTTTGCGTGCGATTTTACGGAAACGCTATATTCGGTATCCGCTTTCAAACCGTTTATTCTGTAAAAAGTTTTTCCGCTTTCGCCGATTTTCTTACCGTTTATGATTATTTCATATTTTGACGAGGTTTCCGTATCTTTATCCCAGAAAACGACGATCGTATCGCTGTAAGAAAAATATTTCAACATAACAGTGTATCCCGTTTTTATCGTGATTTGCTTTTTCCTTTTTTATTATAGCACACGCTTTATTATTTTTCAATTTAATCGAAAAAATTAAAATAAATAAAAACTTGAATTGTTTATATTTCCCGCGAAAGGTTTTTGACGTGAGAAAGGAGCGTGTCAGGCTGCAAACGACTAAAATGCAACGAAAAAGCCCCTTTGGGGCTGTGTCGGTTGGCTCTTTTAAGCCTTTCGATACACGCTCCGCGGAGGCTCGCGTCAAAAGCATCGCAGAATAAAATGTTTTTTGTTTTTCATTCTGTTAAAATTTTCAGACGCTTATTCGCGCCGTTTTTATTCAATGGTAAGAATTTCCGAAAATCCCGTTATCTCGAATATCTCCGCTATCATTTCGTTCACGTTCGCGACCTTCATTTCCCCGCGTCCGTTCATCGTCTTTTGCGCGTAAAGAAGAACGCGCAGTCCCGCCGAAGATATATAGGCGAGTTTTTTCATATCGAACGTAAGGCTCGTCACACCGTCAAGAGAATTTTTCAGTTCCTCTTCGAGTTGCGGCGCGGTCGAAGTATCGAGTTGCCCTTCGAGAAACACGACGAGAGTTCCGTCTTCTTTTATCATTTGTGTATTCAGCATTATTAAGTCCTCCGATTCGTTAAATATTCGTTTTACTTTTTAAATTTCGATTTTAGGTTTTTATTGCATCGGCAATATCTTTTCATAGAGGAATTTCGCGAACTCGCAACTCGAATAAGCCGCGAAACGTTGATAATCGTCCGATTTCGTATTGTCCGCAAAATCGCATACGCTCTTCACTATAATTGGCGCAGGTTTCGGATCGCTCGCGTGATTCGCAGCGTAAACTACCGCGTAGGATTCCATATCGAGTCCCGCGGTGTGCTGATATTGCGAATATACCTGTTTTTCAAGAAGTTCTCTGTTGGCGACGACCGTACTCCCGCACGCCATAGGTCCGATAAAGACGTGGCAGGGATTTTCTTTGGATTCTACGGCGTTCTGAATATAAGGCATGATCTCTTCGGGAATAGATTCGGACGTCGAACGGGGAAGAAAACCGAGGTCGCCGTATCTTATCTTCGCCTTTTCGGGACTGACGAATTTTCCCGCTGAATAGTTCCAGACTATATCCGGCACTATTACGTCTCCGTACATCTGCTCTTCGACGTCGTCTTTCGCGACGCCCGCCGCTATGCCGACCATAATAAGATACCTCGGCCGAAACGTGAATATCACCTTCATCGCCGTCGCCGCCGCGGCGGTCATGCCCATTTCGCCTATTTTGGCGTGAACTATGGAACAGCGTTTCCCGTTGTTTTCAAACTCCGCGACGTCGTATATCTGCTCGTCGTCGGAAAACGTCTTTGCCTTCCAGTCGTGAAAATGCATTACCGCTCTGAACTCGTTCGTCGTAACGGATAGAAGAGCGACGTCCGTCTTGTATTTTTCCATAAGTACTTTCTTGGCGTTAAATGCCTGCCGAAAAAACCTTTTCCGATAAAAAACGCTTTAATCTTTTTTGTCGGAATTCAGATAATACCGTTCCTTGTTCTCGTACATCATTTTGTCCGACTCTTTAAGCATTTCATCGATCGTAAGCGTTCCGCCGAGCGAATAACAGTAACCTAACGAACAACTGTATTCCGTTTCGGCAACGCTCGTTTCAATTCTATCTATAAGTTGTTTTATTTCTTCTTCTGTCGAACGACGGCACACGACGACGAATTCGTCGCCGCCGACTCGGTAAACGGTCTGTCCCGCCTTTCTCGAACGCATAAAGCAGTTGGCAAGCGTTTCCAGCGATTTGTCGCCGGCGGCGTGACCGTCCCTGTCGTTGACCGTTTTAAGCCCGTTCATATCGATCGAAACGATGCCTGTGATACTCTTCGGATTATCTTCTACCGCGGCATAATACGCCTGACGATTGAGAAGCCCCGTCAGTGCGTCCTTGCTGGTCAGTTGAAGTATCGAAAAGACGTAATATACGAACAGAGCGATCAAAATAGTGATACAGAATATCTTCGAATAATTATTTCCGAGAATAAACGGTAAAATCAATCCGGACACAAACGAAAAGGCGAGAAAAAAGATAGGTATGATCTCAATCGCCTGTTTGTTGCATTGTCTAATCAACGTAAAGACTAAAAAGAAACTGTATATTCCGACCGCTACGTAAGGCAAATAACCGAGAGGTCCGCGCTGAAGCGCGTTCGTTTCGCTTATGCCGAAAACGATCCCCGTAAATATCGAAATGAAATTGATAACGGCGCAAATCCCTGCGGGGACGAATACGAACCAGCGGGACTTCCGTACCAAGGCAAACAGAATCAACGCCATTATGAACGGAGTAGCGCTGTACCTGACCGCCATCAAGACGACTCTTAATGCCCTTAACTCGTTTTTACCGTAAAAATAAAATTCGATAAACACGGTGACGGAAAGAAGAAAAGTCGAAACGACCAAAACGTACATACGCGCGATCGTTTTTTTATTGAGAAAAATAGTCGTTTTCAGAAGAATAATAAAAGCTACCGTAATTAAAATCAAAGCCCAATTTTCAACTAAATAATCTTTAATCATTTTTCCGTACCGTTAATTTAAAATCGCTATACTACTAAAACATGCACCCGTTTCCCGCCTCTTGCAAGAGGCTTATTTATCCCGACTAACAAGGAAACATATATCCCCGCGGGCGTTGCCCTTGCGGTTCCTATGTTCCTCTCGCGCCGAGGGCGGACAGAAACACGTCTCTCGCCCGTTTCTCGCCTCTTGTAAGAGGCTTATTTATTCCGACCGACGCGTCGGCTCACAACGCAGGCGTTTGCCCGACGCGTCGGTCGGAATAAACCTTTTTGCAAAGCGAAACGAGCGTTTCGACGTGTTTCGTCTGAGGAAACATATCATAAGTCTTTATGGTTTCTATTTCGTAGCCGCCGCTC
>CADBSX010000047.1 GCA_902797515.1 uncultured Eubacteriales bacterium
CATAAACTCGCGCACGGAACGTTCGTTATAGACAGCAAATACGGCGTTTCGTCCGCGCAGATGAATCCGTTTGCGGCGATAGTCCGCAAAAACACGGACGAGGAAAGCGGGGAGTGTTACGCCTTTAATCTCGTTTACAGCGGGGATTTCGTTTTCAGGGCGCAGATCGAGCAGAACGAGGAATTGCGGATAGTCGGCGGAATAAACGACTACGATTTTTCGTGGGAAGTAAAGCCGAAAGAGAATTTCGTCACGCCCGAAGTCGTAATGGTCTATTCGGATAAGGGCATGGGCGAGGCGAGCAGGGCGTTCCACGACCTGTATCGGAATTATCTTATAAACGAACGGTTCGTCGCCTCTCCCCGTCCGATCGTTATCAACAACTGGGAAGCGACGTATATGGATTTCGACACGCAAAAGCTTTGTCGGATAATAGACAGCGCGAAGGGAACGGGGATAGATACTTTCGTCCTCGACGACGGTTGGTTCGGCAAGAGAGATACGGATAAATCGGGACTCGGCGACTGGTACGCGAACGAGAAAAAAGTCGATCTTTTCCGCATCGCCGACCACGCGCATAAAAGCGGATTGAAATTCGGGCTCTGGTTCGAGCCGGAAATGGTGAGCGAGGACAGCGACTTGTACCGCGCGCATCCCGATTGGGCTATGCAAGTCGAGGGTTTGAAACCTTGCGCGGGCAGGGATCAACTCGTTCTCGACCTCACGAGGAAGGACGTCCGCGATTATATCGTGGAAAGCGTTTCCGCGGTATTGAGGAAGTATCCCGTCGATTACGTGAAATGGGATATGAACAGACCGCTTACCGAAAATTATTCCGCGTGGCTCGGAAAAAACGGAAAGGAAACGCACCACAGATACGTTCTTGGCTTATACGAGGTTTCAGGCAGGATAATTTCCGCCTTTCCGCATATCTTTTTCGAGGGCTGCGCGAGCGGCGGCGCGCGTTTCGATCCCGCTATGCTTTACTATTTCCCGCAGATATGGACGAGCGACGATACCGACGCGTATATGCGGGCTATTATTCAATACGGAACGAGTTTCTGTTATCCGCTGTCGGCGCAGTCGTGTCACGTTTCGGCGAGTCCTAACCACCAGTGCGGACGGATAACGCCCTTTTCTTCGCGGGCGGACGTCGCGCATTTAGGGGCGACGGGATACGAGTTGGACGCGACGAAGTTGAGCAAAGACGAACTTGCGGAAGTGAAAGAGCAGGTAAAAAAATACAAGGAAATGGAAGATCTCGTCCTTTCGGGCGACCTTTATCGGTTGAACGATCCGACGGAAGAAAATCTTTTCGCGGAAATAATAGTGTCGAAAGACAAAACCAAAGCGCATCTTACGGTAATGCGCCCGATAGACGTTCCGAACGGCAAGATTGTCAGAGTTTATCCGCGTGGGCTCGACGGAGAAAGCCTTTATCGCATAGCGGAACTCGGTAAGGTAATATCGGGGCGGACGCTTATGAAATGCGGAATTTTGGCGGGCGCGCCGAAAGGGGATTTCGTCACGGCGACGTATTCTTTCGAGAAGGTCGGAACGGTAAGGGAAAATGAATAAGAGCGAAATAAAAACGCCTTTTTTCGGCGCGGATTATTATCCCGAAGCGTGGGACAGAAAGGAAATAGACAAAGATCTCGACGGCATGGTAAGGCTCGGACTCAACTGCGTTCGCATAGGCGAGTTCGCGTGGGAAATAATGCAGCCGGATAAGGATACGTACGACTTCTCGCTGTTTCGGGAAGTCGTCGATAAGTGCAAAGAGCGGGGAATATGCGTTATAATGTGTACTCCGTCGCATATCCCGCCGCGGTGGATGGGCAAACTCGATCCCGATCTGTACCTTTTGACGAGCGAGGGGAAAAGACTCCGCCATCAGGGGGGCTGTCACGTCTGCAACAACAACGAAACTTACCGCCGTTATCTCACGGAATTTACGGAAAGGTTAGCGCGGGAGTTCGGGCGCGACGAAAATATAATCGGCTGGCAGATAGACAACGAGGCAAATCCGCAGGCGCATACCTATCGCTGCTGCTGTAAGACTTGCGAGAAAAAATTCGCCGAGCGCATGAGGGCGAAATACGGAAACGATATAGAGAAATTGAACCGCGCGTGGGGAACGTATATCCGCTCGAACCGATTCGGAAATTTCGGTGATCTTGGCACGCCCGACGCGACTTCGCATCCGTCGCTTAAATATTTTTGGGCGATCTTTCAGAACGACTGTCAGCACGAAATACTTAAAATTCAAAGTGATATTATACGGAAATTTTCGGACGCGCCGACGGGCTCTTGCACTATGCCGTGCTATTTTCTCGACCACGAAACGTATCGGAAAAATATGGACGTGGCGCAATTCAATCAGTATTATTATAAAACGGAATACGGAGACGAGGGCTACGGCGACGTATTGTACTGGTACAGCCTTCTCCGATCCCTCAAGAACAAGCCCTTCTGGCTTACGGAAACGTCCGCGTGCTGGAACGGCGGTACGGCGGCTAATTACTCTCGCCCGAAGAACTTCAACAGGATGAACGTGTGGAATTCCTTTTTAAGGGGCGCGGAACTCGTGAACTACTGGCTCTGGCGCGCGCACTACGGCGGCGGGGAACTGATGCACGGCTCGGTCGTTTCGTCCTGCGGAAGGCCGTTGCACTCGACGGCGGAAACGGAGCAAGTCGCGGGGGAATTGAAAAAAGCCGCGCCCTATATAAACGGCTCTTTTATCCCGAGATCGGAAATAGCCGTGCATACGTCCTACGAGACGGCGCAGTTGTTCCGCTTTCAGCCGACGTCACCGAATTTCGACTACCGTTGGCGTATGATAAATTCGGTATATCATCCGTTAGAGCAGGCGCATTATCCCGTTGACGTGATATATCCCTCTTCGGATATCGACGGCTATAAAATAGTAATAACGCCGTTTATGCCGCACGTAAGAAAAGACGATATGGTGCGCGTCCTTAAATGGACGGAGAGGGGCGGAACTTGGATAGTCGGTCCGGCGACGGATATACGGACGGACGCGGCGGCGAAATTCACCGACAGGGCGATGGGAACGCTCGAAGAGGTCACGGGACTTTTGCAGGAATTCACGCTCGTCAAAGGCGCGAAATGCGGGATGATCTTCGGGAGCGGAGAAAAGACGGAAACGATAGACGAGATATACGAAACTTATTCCGTCGCCGACGAAACGAAAAAGACGAAAACGCTTGCGAGATTTTGCGGCGAGTTCGCGGACGGCTATATCGCCGCGGCGGAAACGCCTTACGGGAAAGGCAGGATAATCCTTCTCGGCGCGTTGCCCGAAAAGGCGGGCTGGCAGGCGTTTATCCGCAAAATCGCG
>CADBSX010000048.1 GCA_902797515.1 uncultured Eubacteriales bacterium
CCGCCGCTTCTTCGCTCGACTTATGATTTTCCGCGAAAAAACTTTCGCTGTTCCCGCTCGGTCCGAATTTAATCATTTTATTCTCTCCAAATCTTCGCGTAATTGCGTTTTCAGTTCGTTTTCGTCTTTAAAAGTTTTATCATCTCTTATAAACTCGTCGAAAAAAACCGATAAACGCTTGCCGTACAGATCGCCGTCATACTCGGAAATATAAGTTTCGACTACGATACCGTCAAGTCCGTAAGTAGGTCTTCCGCCGTAATTCGTAATGCAGCGATACTCCTTTCCGCCTATAAAAATCCGACTTTTGTAAACGCCGTATCTTATCCGCGCTTTTCCATCGTCAGGTATGATATTGACGGTCGGAAAACCGAGAGTTCTCCCTATTTTTCTGCCCTCGATGACGTTACCGGATATAAAATAAGGCTCGCCGAGAAGTCTTGTCGCGGCCGGCATATCGCCCGCTTTAAGGAGTTCTTTAATCTTCGTGGTGGAAACTCTTTCGCCCGCCTCTTCGACCTTATCCGAAACGAAACAGAAAACCTTTTTCGCCTCGCATAATTTCTTTAAAATTTCCGCGTTTCCGCTTGCGTTTTTGCCAAAAGTATAATCATAACCGCAGACGACGGAAACAATGTTTTCAGACAATACTTTATCGACAAAATCCCGCGGTGAAAGCGATTTGAAATTTTCGTCGAAAAAGGCGTATTGAATATAGTCAACGCCAAGCCTTTCCGCCTTTTCGGCCCTCTCTTTTAAAGAAAAGACCGAGCCGTCGCCTTTGCCGAGCGCAGACGGAACGTCGTTTTCAAAAGTGAAAACACAGACTTTCGCGTGTTTTTCCCCCGCTATCTCTTTCGCTTTTTTTATCAAAAAAGCGTGACCTATATGCAACGCGTCCGAAAATCCGAGTACGACGACCGTCTTTTCGGTTGTTTTTTTACCGAAAGGTATAAGTTTAATCATCTCTCAAATACGCTTTTACTTTTATTTTCCCGCCCGTCGCTATGCCTACGCCGTAAAAACTGTCGGGCGTAAATATCCTGTATATACCGTCATTTACGTCGAATACGTCGTACAAGCCGTTAAAGAGCCTCTCGCTCTCTTTTTCGGTGAGTTTTATAACGGGATAATCAACGACGTTTTCGGGCTTTATAAGCAGCGAGTTTTTGTCCGACGCGTTTACGAAAGTTTCCGCCGTAACGCTGTCTTTAACGTCGAAGATCCCGCTTTTTGTCCTTACAAGCGAAGTCATCGTCGCTAGCGAGCCGCATGCCTTTCCCAAATCTCTCGCGATAGACCTTATATAAGTTCCGCCCTTGCATTTTATCTCGAATTCGTATTCGTTTTTTTCCGTTTTCTTCAAAATTTTTACGTATTCTATAAAAACTTTTTTCGCGGGCAAATCGACTGCCTGACCTTTTCTCGCGAGTTCGTAACTTCTCTTTCCGTTCACGCATTTCGCGGAAAAAGCGGGCGGGATCTGCGATATTTCCCCGCAAAAGGACGGCAAAACTTCAAGTATCTCTTCTTCCGTCGGAATAACTTCCGTCCTCTCTTCGGCTTTTCCTTCGAGGTCGAGCGTATCGGTCGAATAGCCGAAAGCGAACCTCGCGACGTAAATCTTTTCTTTGTCGAGTAAAAAATCGAAAAGACGCGTGGACTTTCCGAACGCGACGGGAAGAACGCCGCTCGCAAGCGGATCGAGCGTTCCCATATGCCCGACGCCAACGCCTCTCACCGATTTTTTCACGGCGTTCAATATATGCGCGGAACTTACGCCCGCCGGTTTATATAAATTAAGAAATCCGTTCACTTTCACAGACTTAAAGATATCGCTCTTATTATCTTGTCTTTTACGTCCTCGTAAAAACCGCAGATCACACATCCGCTCGCGAGGTCGTGCCCTCCCCCGCCGAAAGACGCCGCTATCTCGTTCACGTTCACTCGTCCCTTACTTCTCAAACTGATTTTATAAGAATTTTCCCTGTTTTCGAGAAGAGAAACGGCAACTTCCACGCCGTCCACCGAAAGCGGAAAATCTATAAAACCTTCCGTCATATCGGAAGTCGCCGAACATTCTTCGAGGTCTTTCTTCAAAATCGAAATAAGCGCGACGCGGTCGTTTTCGTAAAATTTCATACGAGACATAACTCGCGAGTGCAAAGTCGCTCTGCTCTTCGGTTGACTTTTAAACATACGGTAGGATATATCGTGCAAAGCCGCGCCGGAAGCAAGCAGTCTCCCCGCGACCGACAAAGTGTTTTCCGTCGTATTCCCGTGCATAAAATTCCCCGTGTCGGTAACAATTCCGAGAATAAGACAATCCGAAATATACTTGTCCGTCATAACTCCCGCATATTTCAGTATTCCGTAAAGTATCTCGCAACACGCGCCCGTATTTTCGACGTAATTGTATTTCGCGTATTTCGTGTTCGAAACGTGGTGATCGACGTTAAAGGTTTCCGTGTTTTTCACGAACAAAGAATACGCGTCGTTTATCATCATTTCCGCGGAACAATCGACAGCGACGTGCGCGGCGTATTTTTCTTCGATTTCGTTCGGTTTGAATATTCTTACGCCGGAAAGCAAAAATCCGAATTTAAGAGGAATATCGGAAACGCAGACTATATCCGCTTTTTTCCCTTTTTGCGCGAAAGCGGCTTTTAAAGCGAGCCCGCAGCCCAAAGTGTCGCCGTCAGGCCTGTTATGGCAGAAAATAAGCGCGCTGTCGTAAGAAAACAACTTGTCCGAAAATTCTTTTAAGTTCATTTTTCTTCTCCGTCGTCCGAATACGTTATGGTATTCAGTATGTTTTCTATTTTCTGACCGTACTCTTCGGAATTATCGAGAATAAAATTCAGTTCGGGAACGGTTCTTATATGCATCGTCTTACTCATTTCCGAGCGGACGAATTTCGCGGAGTCGCATATCGCGGCGAAAGTACGCGCTTTCTTTTCGGCGTTAGTCGAAAATACGGAAACGTAAACTTTCGCGTATTTAAGGTCGTTCGTCGCGACGACTTCCGTTATCCCGAACATTTCCGTAAGATACGGGGATTTTACTTTATATTTGAGTATTTCGTAAATTTCTTTGCGAAATTCGCTGTTAAGTCTTTTTTCTCTTTTTTCTTTCATTTTTATTTACCTTTTTAAAAACGCCGACGCAAAAACTTTACGTCGGCGTTGTCGTCGGTCAAACCGCTGGTTTCGTTTCTATGATATAACACTCGATAAAATCGCCGATCTTTATATCGTTGAAATTCTCTATCGAAATACCGCACTCGAAGCCCTGAGAAACTTCTTTTACGTCGTCTTTGAATCTCTTCAACTGATTGACGTTTCCTTCGCAGATCATAACGTCCTCTCTGTATATGCGGAGTTTTCCGTTTCGGACGATCTTCCCTTCCGTAACGTAAGAGCCCGCGACCATACCGACGCCCGTGATCTTGAACGTCTGACGGACTTCCGCTTTTCCCATATATATTTCCTGCGTTTTAGGAGCGATAAGTCCTTTCATTGCGTTTTCCACGTCGTCGATCGCCTCGTATATTATTCTGTACAGTTTTACATCGACTTTACTCTTTTCCGCCAGAATTTTCGCGTTTGCATCGGGACGGACGTTGAAACCTATAATAACCGCGTTTGAAGAATCCGCGAGCATTACGTCGGTTTCGTTTATCGCGCCGACGGCGGAGTGAACGACGTTGACTTTAACTTCGTCGTTTGAAAGTTCCGTCAAAGACTGTCTTACCGCCTCAACCGAACCCTGAACGTCCGCTTTGATAAGAATATTGAAAACTTTAAGATTTCCGTCGGAGATCTTCGAGAAGAGATCGTCGAGAGTAACTTTCTGCGACTGTTTTATCATTTCTTCTCTCTCTTTATTCTTACGCTCTTCCGCAACGAGTTTGGAAAGTTTATCCTGTTCGACCGCGTAAATATTATCGCCCGCGTTCGGCACTTCTTCGAGACCGAGTATCGAAACGGCGGCGGAAGGTCCCGCCTCTTTGACGTTTCTGCCCTTGTCGTCTATCATTGCCCTGACGCGGCCCGTAATGGTTCCCGCGACGAGATTGTCGCCTATGCGCAGAGTTCCGTTCTCTATAAGGACGGTCGCCATAGGTCCTTTCCCCTTGTCGAGTTTCGCCTCTATGATCGTACCTTTCGCCGGTCTGTCGGGATTTGCTTTCAATTCCTTGACGTCCGCGGTTAAAAGTATGGTTTCCAAAAGGCTGTCTATTCCCTCGCCCGTCTTTGCGGAAACGGGAACGAGAGCGACGTCGCCGCCCCACTCTTCGACGAGAACGGACTGATCGGCGAGTTGTTGTTTTACTCTCTCGATATTCGCCTGCGGTTTATCTATCTTGTTCGCGGCGACTATTATCGAAACGCCGGCCGCTTGCGCGTGGTGTATAGCCTCTATCGTCTGCGGCATTATTCCGTCGTCCGCGGCTATAACTATGACCGCAATATCGGTTATCTGCGCGCCTCTTTGCCGCATCGCCGTAAACGCCGCGTGCCCCGGAGTGTCGAGGAACGTTATTTTTTCGCCGTTTATCGAAACGGTGTACGCGCCGATATGCTGCGTTATACCGCCCGCTTCGCTCGCCGTGACGTTCGCGCTTCTTATCTTGTCGAGAAGAGACGTCTTGCCGTGATCGACGTGTCCCATAACGGTGACGACGGGCGCTCTTTTAATAAGTTTCGTTTCGTCGTCTTTAAAGTCGAACGTCTCGCTCAACACCTCTTCCGCCGTTTTGTCCATTTTGAGTTCGAGTTCTATTCCGAGATCGGCGGCAATAACTCCCGCGGTATCGTAATCGACCGAATCGTTAATGGTCTTCATTATTCCTTCTTTAAAGAGTTTCTTCGTAATTTCGATAGCGGAAATTCCGAGTTTTTCGGAAAGCTCTTTCAAGGGAATAATCTCTTTATTTATTACCGCTTTTTCAATTTTGACGGATTGAGCGGTATCACCCTGTTTTTTGTCCTTTTTGGTACGGAGTTTTCTGTATCCCGTCTTGTTCTCGTCGAAATCCTCGATGCTGACTTGCGTTTTTATCAAAGATTTCTTGTTTATCGCCTTTCTGTCGTCGTAATTTTTATCGGAATTTCTCTTCTTCCCGCCCGTTTTCCCCGTGTCTTTCGGGGGAATATAAGTGACCTCGACGGGCTTTGCGGAAGTCTGTCCGTTTCTCTGCGTTCTCGGTCCGAAAGCGGGCTTGCCGTCTGCGGGCTTTCTCGCCCTGTCC
>CADBSX010000049.1 GCA_902797515.1 uncultured Eubacteriales bacterium
GATTTTTACGGGCTCGCGTACCGCAACGCGGGACTTATAAAAAACTGCGAAATAACGGGAGACGTTTACGTTCACGACGAAAAATACCAAGGTGCGGAAACAGGCGCGGACGAAATAGTTTCGCCCGCCGTTCCGAGTTTTTACGCGACTTCGGTAAACGGGATATACGAAAACAACAGTTTTGATTTTTCCGTTTTTTCGGACGATTTCATATATCCGTATTTTGAAAACGACCATCTCGTAGGAACGACGGTCGAAAAATACTCGTACAGGAAAGACAACTCCGTAACGCTCGACTGCCACCCGTTTCACGACTATATCAAAAACGGAAACAGAAATATAAACAATATATTCAACGTCCGAGGCGTCAAGACGGAAAACGGCTTGACGGACGACGACGGAAACGTATTTTTACAGAAAAACTGCGAAATAGACCTGTCTCTTTCTCACGTGGTCACCGTAAAATTTCCGAGCGAGAGTTTTTACGGCGACGAGGGCGAAAGGAAATATTACAACGAACTAAAATTCCCTTTATACGACGGCGAATATCTCGACCTCAATCCTTTCGCCGCGCGTTGTTTAGGGCTCGATCTGTATAACGGCGGAAATTCCGATGGATATTTTCCTTACGACCTTACCGAGATAAAGAGTTGGAAAGTCGGCGGGGAAACGCGCGGCGACCTCAACGGGATAAAGGTGAAAGGCGACGTCACCGTCGAACCGACGGCGAAATACCGAAGAACGGTTTTATCCAACGACGCGGGAACGAATACGGGGAATTTTATAGCCGCGGCGCAAAACTCGTCGGACGGCGTTTTCGACCTCTCGGAATTGAGGAAAGACGGCTGCGTTATAGGCGGCGACTTTTTCTTCTCTTTGCTCGCGAATCCGTTAAACGAAGTTCCCGAAAAGATAATAATCGGCGCAAATTCTCTTCCCGATCCCTTGAACGGATCAGGCTCGCTTTTCTCGTTGCCGTCTTATCGCGCGTTGCACGAGTATATAAAGAAAGGCGGCTCGCTCGAAATAAGGGGCGGAAATCCCGATATGGCGCTTATCGGCGGGAAATATCTGTGCAACGCGGACGGGACCGTCCTCGAATACCTGTTCTCGGAAGAGGGCGAAACGGAAATAATTCTTCCCGACAGAATAAAGACGCTGAAACAATACGCTTTCCAAGGCGGGATAAATTACGAAAAAGCCGACCTGTCTTTCGCGGAAAATTTTCACGACCGACTGTTTATTGCCTGTAAAAATCTCAAAAAAGTAAAATTCGGCGGGAAAACTTCGTTTTTTACGGGATACGATAATATTTACGACAGCAATTTCAATTTCATTTTACAGTACGCCCCGACCGTCGAAGAGGTCGAAATATCCGCTCTTAACGCCGATTACCGGGCGGAAAACAACTTTATAATAAAGATTTCCGACGGCGCTCTTATGTTTTCGCCGAAAACGCTCGCGGGGAAAATAGCCGTTCCCGAAGGCGTTAAAAAACTTTATAACGGTTCGATAACTTCGCCCGAAATTACCGAAGTCGGATTTCCCGCCTCTCTCGAATTTTTCAGCGACGCCTGCTTTTCGGGGACGGAAAAACTCGAAAAGATAACTTTTAAAAGCGAAAACGTAGGCAACGAGACAGGCTCGCCGGATGAAATGAATACGGTTTCTCTTCCGTCTTTGAGCGAAGTGGAATTCGGCGACGAAGTAAAATTTCTGAATATGAACGCGTCGGCTTTCAGCGGCGCGCCGAACCTCGGAACTCTCGCGCTTCCGAAAAACCTCGAAGAAGTCGGATATCTTCCGAAATTCGTAAAAGAATACGCGATAGCGGAAGAGAACGCGAAATACGAAACGGCAAGCGGCGTTTTATACGACAAGACGAACAAAACTCTCGTCTCGTATCCGTCGGAAAAAGCGGGAAAAACATATACCGTGAAAGACGGAACGGAAAAAATCGGACGATACGCCTTTTACAGAAACGAAAATCTCGAAGAGGCGGTTTTCCCCGCGTCCGTTCGGGAAATAGGCGATTACGCCTTTAGTCTGTCCAAATTAAAAACCGCGGCGCTGAACGCGGAAGGCACGATAACGCTCGGAATTTACGCATTCAACGCCTGCGCGGAACTCTCCGAGTTTTCGGTCAGAGAGGGCGCGGAACTTTATCTCGGCGGCTACGCTTTCGCTTACTGCGAAAAACTCGGCGGTTTTCCGTCCGAAAAAGTATTGTCCGTCGGTCTTGCCGCGTTTCGCCGCTCCGCGATAAAGGAATTTACCTTGAACGAAACCGTAACCGCCGTTCCCGAACATTGTTTTTCGGAATGCAAAGAACTCGAAAGGATAAACATAGGCGGCGCGGTCTCGATAGGACAAAACGCGTTTCTCTCTTGCGAAAAACTGAAAGGAATATACGGCGCGGAAGTGCTAACGGTCGGATCTTACGCCTTTAAAGACTGTTTATCCCTTGCGACCGCTTATTTCCCGAAAGCGCGGCAAGTACGACGCGGCGCGTTTGAAAACTGCGGAAAACTCGAAGAGATAACGCTGAAAGACAAGGCGTCGCTCGAAGAAAAAGCGTTTTCGGGCTGCGTTTCCCTGATCTCTTTCAACTCCGTCGCAACGGATATGAGCGGAACGGAAATTTTCAAAAACTGCGAAAAGATAACGTCGGTAAAATACGAAAACTCCGAACGGAACGCCGCTTTTATAAATTCGTTCGAGGGCGCGAAGTCGCTCAAAGAAGTTTCGGTCGAGGCGAAAACGGCGACGTTTGAAAATTCGTTTAAAAACTGCGTTTCGCTCGAAAAGATAACCGTAAAAGCCGAAGAGGCAAGTTTCAACGTTTCCGCTTTTCTGTTCGTTACGGGGGCTGTCCGCGTTTACGTTGACGCCGCCGCCGTCGCGTTCGACGGAAAACTGCCCGAAAACGTGACGCTGTACGTAAGAAGAGATATTCTCGAAGAAATAAAAAACGCCGTCCTCGCGGACGACGGACAAATACTTGCTTACGATTTCGATTAGCGATACAAAGGCGGTGGCGAGGTCGCATCTGTGCGACCTCGCCACCGCCTGTTTTCAATCTTCTTCCGTTTCTTCCGCGAGCCGTCCGACTTCCTCTTCGTCGCCGTCGAGACTGCCCTCTTCCCAAAGTATAGCCTCGTTCTCTTCGTCCGCGTTTTCAAGCGGAACTTCTTCGTACTTCTTCTTTTTCTTTTCCATTACAGACTTCCCCCTATTTCTACTATTTTTCTCAATCTGTGGTTAAGACAACTCTTCGTAATCCCAAGCCTTTCAGCGAGTTTGCTCAAAGTATCGTCTTTATATTTAACTCTCGCTTCCGCCGTTTCCTTTATCGGCGCGGGCAGAGCGTCGAGCCCGACCGTTTCCGCTATCCTGTTTATCGCGCAGATCTGTTTTACCGACGCGTCGATCTGTTTCGACATATTCGACACTTCGCAGTTTATCTGCCTGTTGCTGTTGTTGTTTATTTCCTTTTCGATAGACACTTCCGCGAGTTTTCCCGCCGCCCTTTCCGCGCCCATGGCGGATAAGAGGTCGGCTATTTCGTCGCGAGTTTTCATATACGCTATGAAACTTTCCTTTCTCGCCGCGAGTTTCGGCAGAAAATAAAGTTCGCTGAGTATCTCGCAAAAATCGGTCGCCGCCCTGTAATTCGTAAACACGAATTCGAGGTGATAGCCCGTCGAAGTCGTTTTTTCGACGCTCGGAAGAGTGACGCTGCCGCCGCCCGCAAACGCGCCCTTTACGAACGCTATCTTTTCAGCGTCGGTCGGAAAAAGGTCGGAATCTATGCTTATATCGACGTCGTATCCGTCGCCTTGGCGGCGGATTATTCCCATATCGGCGAGCGCCTCGCCGCTGCCTTCGCACGTGAACGAGATCGTTTTTCTGCCCTTTTTTTGCGGCTTTCCGTTATCGGGCGTAAGTCCGTAGAGTTCCTTCGCCGTCTCGGTGAAAAATTCCGCCGCCCGTTCGCTTTCGGTCGAAAACTCGAAGCCGGCGACGCCGCCTTTAAAAGTCAATACTCCCGCGGTGCGGATAAACGCGGAAAGTATCGCCCTCTCTTCCGTAAGAGAAAGCGGGACGTTTCCGAGTATCTCGTTTTTTACTTCTTCCGAAAAATTCATCCTTTCCCCCTACATAAGCGGCGCGAAAAGAGTCAGCACCGTCTTTACTATCTTTCCGAAAAATCCGAGTTTTAAACTCTCTTTGTCCGCCACCTCGCACTCTTCGTCGAAAAGCCTTATAAAGTCCTCGTATAAGTCGTTTACCGCGTCGGACTTATACATCAGCACGCCGCACTCGTAGTGATGGACGAACGAGCGGTAGTCGAGGTTTATAGTACCTACGACGGCGGTTTGCCCGTCCGATAAAATATTCTTCGAGTGTATAAATCCGTCTTTATACTTATATATCTTCACGCCCGCGGACAACAGGTCGGAGCAAGTGTGTCTCGTCATTATATATATAAATTTCTTGTCGGGAACGGACGGGACTATTATCCTCACGTCCACGCCTCTTTTCACCGCGGTTTTAAGCGCGTCGGTGATATTCGTGTCGCAGATAAGATACGGCGTGGTGATATAGACGTATTTATCCGCGCGGTTTATTATGTCGAGATATACGTTTTCGCCGATGTGGTCCTCTTCGATAGGCGCCGGCGAATCGCCGTAAGATATTATAAATCCGTCCGAATATTTTTCGTGGTCTTTAAAAATAAACTTTTCGCCGTCGAGTTCTTCGCCGCCTTCCATATTGTAGAGTTGAATAAACAACTTTACGAGACTATCGACGGCTTGTCCTCTTATCATTACCGCGCTGTCGAGCCATCTCCCGAAAGGATGCGTGTAATTTATATATTCGTCGGAAAGGTTCGCGCCGCTGACAAAGCCCGTTTTGCCGTCTATAACGGCGATCTTTCTGTGGTCGCGGTTGTTGTGCGAAACGGACACTATCGGCACGAATTTATGGAATTTTTTGGCTTTTATCCCTTCCGCCTGCAATTTCTTGTGATAATTCGGCGAAACGCTCTTCATACTGCCAACGTCGTCGTACATCACGTAAACTCCGACGCCTTTTTTGACCTTTTCGAGCAGTATTTCCCTTATTTCCGACCACATAAGCCCGTCTTCTATGATGAAATATTCCAAAAAGACGTATTTTTCGGCTTTTCCGATCTCTTCCAGAAGTCTTGCGAAGAAATTTTCGCCGGAGTGAAGGTACTCGCACGTCGAATTGTCCAAAACGGGAAGAGACGTCGCGTTTTTGAGATACTTCGCTATACCGACGCCGCTGCCGCCCGTTTCGTCAAGGCGAGCGAGCACTTTATCCTGTTCGTAGTATTCCTCGTCCTTTTCGCTATATACAGAGCGGTATTTGCGCATCTGCTTTTTACTGACTTTCACGTTTCCGAAAGTGAGATATATCATCACCGCGCCGAACGGGAAAATAAGATAGAGGAAAAACCACGGAAGTTTATATACGGCCGCCTGTTTCTTGTTGATTATGGAAATAAGCAGAAGAACGCCTATTATCGTCGTGATATAAGAAACGAGCACGAACCTCTTCTGCACGAGAAAAATGAACGCCCAGAAAACGAGCGCTTGCAGTATTATGCTCAGAAATACTATGATAAATCTCGACGCGTAGAGTTTTGTATTGCGTTTTTTTCTCTTCTTTCCCATATTTTTCAAAAGCGGCGGTCGTCGGCATCCGACGACCGCCGCTTATATTGCCCGCCTTTTATATTATATATTATATACTTTACGGGCGATAAAGTCAAATCATTTGGAAAGCAAATCGAGAACGTTGTCCGCGAGCGCGGTCGCGTCGTCGATTTCCAGCCCTGCGGTGAGCCTTGCGAGCGAATAAAGCACGTCCGCGTAAACGTTTATTCCCTCTTTGTCCGCGTTATATACCTCTTTCAGTTTTTCGTAAACGGGATGCGAGCCGTTTATTTCGAGGACTTTGTTCGCCTTTACGCCCTCGCCGCCCGACGGCATCTGCGACATCACCTTTTCCATTTCGAGCGAAACTTCGCCCTCGGAAGAGAGCGCGACGGGATGGCTCTTTAAAACGGACGAAACTTTGACTTTCGCGACCTTGTCGCCGAGCCTTTCCTTTATCGCCGCGAGCATATCCTTGTCCTCTTCCGCTTTCTTCCGATCCTCTTCGCTCGCCGCGTCCTCGCTCAAAACGTTTTTGAACTGCTTGCCCTCGTATTCGCCGAGCATCTTCACCGCGAATTCGTCCACGTCGTCCGAGAAACAGAGTATATCGTATCCCGCGTCGAGGAGTTTTTCGCTCTGCGGCAAGGATTTCACCGCGCTTTCGGTCTTGCCCGCGCCGTAATATATGTTCTTGTCCTCTTCTTTAAGCCCTTCGACGTATTCTTTGAGCGTCACGTATTTGCCCGTCTTTACCGACTTGAACATTATAAGGTCCTGCAAGAGTTCCTTGTTCATGCCCCAGCCCGCGTACAAGCCGTATTTGAGTTGAAGTCCGAAATTTTTGAAAAACTTGTCGTAGTTTTCCCTGTCGTTTTTCTGCATATCGAGAAGTTCGCTCTTTATCTTCTTTTCGAGATTGCTTTCGATAAGTTTGAGTTGACGGTCGTGCTGTATCGTTTCACGGGAAATGTTGAGCGTGAGTTCGCTGTCGATAAGCCCTTTTACGAAACTGAAACAATCGGGCAGAACGTCCGCGCATTTATCTGTTATAAGCACGCCGTCGGTGTAGAGTTTAAGCCCCTTTTCGTAATTTTTGGAATAGTAGTTATAAGGCACGTTAGACGGAATAAAGAGAAGAGCCTTATAACTCACCGCGCCTTCGGTCGAAGTGTGGATATACCTCGCCGGATCTTCGTAATCGTAAAAATTGTCCTTATAGAACTGATTATATTCCTCTTTCGTTATTTCCGACTTGTTCTTCTTCCAGAGCGGTATCATTGAATTGAGAACTTCGTCCTCTTTATAACTCTCTCTTTCCTTGCCCTCTTTTCTGTCCTCTTCCGACTGCTCTTTGTATTTCGTGACCGCCATCTTTATCGGATAGCGGATATAATCGGAATATTTCTTTACAAGACTTCTTATTTTGTACTCTTCGAGGAAATCCGAGTACTTTTCGTCGTCAGTGTCCTTTTTGATATAGAGGACTATATCCGTTCCGCGCCCCTCTTTTTCGCAGGGCTTTATATCGTAACCTTCCGTTCCTTTCGATGACCACACGTTCGCCGTCTCTTCGCCGAAAGCCTTCGAGTAAACCTCGACTTTTTCGGCGACCATGAACGCGGAATAAAAGCCCACGCCGAACTGCCCTATTACGTTTACGTCGTCGTTCTGTTTCGCGTCGGCGTTTTCGGTCTTGAACGCGAGCGAGCCGCTCTCCGCTATCGTGCCGAGATTGTGTTCGAGTTCGTCCGCAGTCATACCGATGCCGTTATCCGAGATCGTGAGCGTCCGAGCGTCCTTGTCCGCCGTTATCCTTATCGAAAAGTCGTTTCTCGTAAGACCGGAAAGCCCCTCTTTAAGCCCTTTGAAATACAGTTTGTCTATTGCGTCGCTGCAATTCGACAAGAGTTCGCGAAGGAAAATTTCCTTGTGAGTGTAGATCGAGTTGATCATAAGATCGAGTATTCTCTTCGATTGCGTCTTGAAACTTTTCATAGCATATTACCTTCTTTTAGCAGATATTCCGTTCAAGTGTTAGCACTTAAATCGTTTAACTGCTAATATTATAATACTTGCAAAAAAATTTTGCAAGCGTTTTTTATGTAAAAAAGAAATTTTCCCGATTCGCGACGGTATAGTTCATAACTCCGATCCTGTCGCCGACTTCTTTTTGAGTCAGCCTATAATCTTAACATAGATTTTACTCCTTTGCTCTTGTAGAATAGCAAATTATGTTAATTATATGTTGACATCAGCAAAACATTTTGTTATAATTGTTTTTGTTAGCAATTTATACAAATTACAGGAGACAGGAGATAAATGATGAAAAAAATACTTATCGTTTTTTCGGCTCTGATCGCAAGTCTTTTTGTTTTCGCGGCGTGCGGCGAAACGGGAAATCCGATCGCCGACGTGAACGGCACATATTATTTTTACGCGTCCGGCGAGACGGACGAAACGCAGTTCATAACGCTTGAAAACGGGACGTGGCGCGACGACGACGGCGCGACGGGCACGTATAAAATCAGCGGCTCGGCGATCTCGTTCTATTCGAAAGAAACCGGCGACGAAGAATTATACGGGGGAACTTATTCGGACGGCGTTCTTACTCTGTCCGTATTCGGCGAACAAACGGTTTACCGCAAAGACGGCAAAAAGCCGAACGGCTCGAACGGTTCCGGTTCGGAAACGTCCGCGCAACTTACCGTAACGTACAACGCGAACGGCGGAAATTTCCGAGACGGCAATCCGACGCTCGAAGTAAAGGCGAACGAAAATTCCACGCTTACCGCCCCCGACTCCCCCGTCCGCGACAATTACGCGTTTACCGGCTGGGCGACGGACAAAAACGGCAAAAATATGTGGAAATTCGCGACCGATAAAATCACCGGAAACGTAACCTTATACGCGGTCTGGGGACAGGAATCCGCCATTATCTTAAGCGTTGACGGCGCGAGTATAGAGGGAACGAAAGTATTTATGAGCGTTTCCAACGAAACCGAAAGCGTTTCGCTTTCCAACAAAATAATCTGTTCGGAAGACAGCGTATGGAAACTCTATTACGACAAACTCGGACAAACCGAGATCCCGACCAAGATCGCGGCCGGGAGTTTCGGCGAACTCGATATCGGCGACAACGTCTTTTACGTGGTGGTATCGTCGCAGAACGGCGCAAAGGTCAACGTTTACGATCTGACCATCCGCCGCAGACCTGTATATTCCGTTATTTTCGACGCGAACGGCGGCGTTCCGACCGACGGTCAATTCGTTGAAGAAGACGATTTCGCGACGGCGCCCGTAACGACGAGGGCGGGATACGATTTCACGGGTTGGAACTATGATTTTGAAAAACCGATAAAGAAAGATACGACTATAACGGCGGCTTGGAAAGCACATACCGACACGCCGTACAAGGCGGAATATTACCTCGAAAATCCCGAAGACGACAACTATACTCTTACCGAAACGGTAAACAAAGCGGGAACGACGGACACGCAGGCGAGCGCGGAAATAAAGACTTACGAACATTATACGCCGACAAGCAAAACGGTTTCGGGCAATATAAACGGCGACGGAAGTACGGTATTGAAAGTTTACTATACGAGAAACACCTATACCTTTTCCGCGACAAACGACAACACGAAAGGCGGCTCGATAAACTGCACGGAAGGCGGCACGTATAAATACGAAAAACAGATAAACCTGTCCGCGACGGTAAACGCGGGGTATGATTTCGTCGGTTGGTTCAAAGGCGAAAGCAAAATTTCGGAAGAATTGAACTATTCTTTCAAATTATCCGAAAACAGCAATATTACGGCAAAATATTCCGCGCGTACCGACACGCCGTACAAAGTAGAATATTATCTTGAAAATCTCGAAGACGACAACTATACTCTTACCGAAACGGTAAACAAAGCGGGAACGACGGACACCGAGGCGAGCGCGGAAATAAAGACATACGAACATTATACGCCGACAAGCGAAACCGTTTCGGGCAACATAAACGGCGACGGAAGTACGGTATTAAAAGTTTATTATAAATTAGAAAGGTTTACGGTGAATATTTCCGCAAATAACTCGAACGTTTCGCTGAACAAAACGTATAATGGATCTTATAAATACGGTTACCGCCTCGAAATCCAAGTTAGCGTTAATCCCGGATATAAATTTAACGGTTGGTATTCTGATGACGAACCGATAACGGACGCGACAAATCCGACATTTATAGTAAACAACGATTTAATTTTAGTTGCCGCTTGCGCCGTAAAAGAAGAAATGCAAAACTTCACGTTTATTTCCACGGATACGACCTGTCAAATAACGAGAATAAAAGATAAAACGGTAACCGAAATAATCGTCCCGGATTACGTTACGGAAATAAGCCAAGGAGCGTTTTCCGGTTGCTCTTCTCTCGAAAGTATAACGTTACCTTTTGTCGGAGCAAAGGCAGGTATAACCGCAAACGATACTTATTATCCTTTCGGATATATATTTGGTACAAGTAGTTATACGGGCGGAACAAGCACACACCGATATACGAGTTCGGGGACTTCTTCTAATTATTATATACCTTCTTCTTTAAAATCGGTAACGGTAACGGGCGGAAATATATTATACGGAGCGTTCTATAATTGCAGCGGACTTTCGAGCATAACTATTCCCGACAGCGTTACGAGTATAGGAAGTTCTGCGTTCGAAAATTGCAGCGGACTTACGAGTGTAACAATTCCGGACAGCGTAA
>CADBSX010000050.1 GCA_902797515.1 uncultured Eubacteriales bacterium
CGAACCACAAAACCACGTGCCACTGGAATTCGAGGTGCGGCGCGGCTATAATGTAAGCGAGTATTCCCGACGTAAATATAGCCAAAACGTCCAAAATTATAAAGATGATTTTTCTTACCGCCCCGTTGCCTTTGTTTTTCATATAAACACCTTAAATACCGTTTTGCTCTGCTTTTCCGCGTTTTTTCCGTAACGACCGGCAGGCATTGACTATATTATACTATAATATAACGAAACTGTCAACGTTTTTTCTGAAAACCGTCGTTAAAACGGTGCGGCGGACATATATTTATAGAGCGACGCGGTGACATATGATATTGCATATTTTAACTCTTCTCGGCGGTATCTCGGTTTTCATATTCGGTTTAAAGACGATAAGCGAAAACGCGGAGCGGCTCGCGGCGGGGAAAATCGAAAAGACGCTGAAAAAATTCGTCGCGAATCCCGTAGGCGGACTTGCGGTCGGCGCGGTCGCGTCGGCGATAACGCAGAGCAGTACGGCGGTCAATATGCTGACCGTCGGTTTCGCGAGCGGCGGAAGTATTCCTTTTTACGACCTCGCCGCGGTGGTAATGGGCGCGAACATAGGCACGACTGCGACCGCGCAGATAATCTCTTTTTCGGGGCTCGGCGGCGCGCAGACGGGCATATTTTTCGCGTTTTTGGGACTTATAGCGGGACTTTTCAAAAACAAGACGGTCAAACACGCTGGGCTTTCTCTCGTCGGCATGGGACTTCTGTTTGCGGGGCTCGCCGTAATGGGCGACGAGATAACCGCGTTTGAACACGAAACGTGGTTTCGGGCGGTCTTTCTTACCGACAACGGCGCGCTTTTGTTTTTCAGCGGAATACTTCTCACCGCCGTCACGCAGAGTTCTTCGGGCGTTACGGGAGTGATGATACTTCTCGCGGGCAAGGGGATGATGGATTTCGGCGGCGCGGCTTTTATGATACTCGGAACGAATATCGGCTCGTGTTTCGCGGTTATAATCGCCTCTATGAACAAGAGCGATTCGGCGAGGTGCGTCGCTTGGTTCAATCTCTTCTTCAACGTTTTCGGCGCGATATTGTTTATTCCTTTTCTCACCGCGTTCAAAGAAGGGATAACGCGGCTGTTTATGGGCGGCGGGAACGCCGGCAGGGCGATAGCGAATTTCCACACCGTATTCAATCTTTTGTCCGCCCTTATCGCCCTGCCTCTCTTAAAACCGCTTTCCGCTTTGGTCGAAAAAACGGTAAAAAGCCGCAAAAAACCCTTCCGCCGCGCGGAATTTGCCGAAAAAGCGTAAAAAAACGCAAAAACCGCCTTTTCGTCCGTTGACCTGTCCGCCCGAAAAGTATATAATTGTATTATATAACTCTGACGGAGAAAAGGAAAATGAAAATAAGCAAGCGGTTTTTGTACGCGACCGAATTTTTTTCGGGCATGGCGGTAATGGCGGTCGAACTCGGCGCGAGCAGACTTTTAGCGCCGTATTTTTCGTCGTCGCAGATAATCTGGACAATCATCATAGGCACGATAATGATAGCGATGGCGCTCGGCAACGTTTTAGGCGGCAGGAGCGCGGATAAAAATCCGAATCCCGATAAGGTGTATATAAGGATACTTATCGCGGGAGTGTGGATCGCGCTTATACCGATAGTCGGTAAATTCGTGATAGCGGGCGTATCTTTATTGCTCGCTCTGTTCATAAAAAAAGCGTTTCTCGTTGTCGCGTCGCTTTTGTCGTGCCTTATCCTCTTCGTGTTTCCGCTTATGCTTTTAGGCTCGGTTTCTCCCGCGCTCGTCAAATTCGCGGCGAAGAGCCTCGAAGAGAACGGCAGAACGGTCGGGAGCATGAGCGCGCTCAACACCGTGGGCTCTATAATCGGCACGTTTTTGCCTACTTTCGTCACCATACCGTCGGTCGGTACTTCGGTGACCTTTTTCGTATTCGCCGCGCTTTTGATAGTTATCGCGGCGTTTTACTTCGCGATAGCGCGCGGGCGAATAAACAAAAAAGAGGCGGTAACGACTTCCGCGGCGATAATAGTCGCGCTGTGCTGCGGCGTAGGCTCTCTTTTCGGCTCGTTCGCGTTCTGGGAAAAGGACCTCGTTTACGAGGGCGAATCCGTATATAATTATCTGAAAGTTTACGAGGACAGGAACGCGAGATACTTTTCGACCAACGTTCTTTTCGGCGTTCAGTCGATGCAGATGAAAAACGGCGGACTTACAGGCGGATATTACGATTACGACCTCGCCGCGCCGCTGATGGCGGGAATTAAGGACGAAGAGCGGGACGGGGATTTCGACGTGCTTATTTTAGGACTTGCGACGGGGACTTTCGCAACGCAGTGTCTGGAATATTACGGTGAAATGAATATCGAGGGAGTGGAAATAGACGGCAAGATAGTGGATATAGCGAGGGAATATTTTTCGCTGCCCGAAAGCGTAAAGGTAAGCGTGTCGGACGGCAGGGCGTATATCTATTCGGGTGAAGGAAAAGACAAAAAATACGACGTGATACTCGTTGACGCGTATCAGGATATAACGATCCCGCCGCACATGTCGTCGGTCGAATTTTTCCGCCTTGTCGGCGAAAGACTGAAACCGCAAGGAGTTATGGCTCTGAATATGAACATATATTCAGATGAAGACAAGTCCATAAACGCATATCTCGCGGACACGGTCGCGTCGGTGTTTCCCGAAGTTTACGACGTAAAGATAGGCGGGAACAGGGAACTTTTCGCGTCGAAAAATCCGGAGATGATAACGAAATTTGAAAGCGGCATAGAAAAGGTTGAGGACCGCGCGCTCAAAAATTCGCTCGATCGCGCGCTGAACGCGATAAAAGAAAAAGGCGGATACGAGGGCGGAAAACTTATTCTTACGGACGACAAAGCGCCGGTTGAACTTCTCGGAATAAAACTCGTTGACGCGATGATAGAAGAGAAACTCGAATATTACCGCGAGATATTCCGTCGCGACGGTTTTAAAGGCATCTGGGACAGTTTTTAAAAA
>CADBSX010000051.1 GCA_902797515.1 uncultured Eubacteriales bacterium
AAAAAAGCGGGGACATCGCCCGAAGGCGCAATACCTGTTCTTTGAGTTTGTCCACCGTATAATCGACTTCTTCCATAGTGTTTTCTTTGCCGAAAGTAAATCTTATCGAACCGTGCGCTATCTCTTCGGGAATACCTATCGCGAGCAGTACGTGCGACGGTTCGAGCGAGCCCGACGAACAAGCCGATCCCGACGATACCGCTATCCCAGCCATATCCAGACTGAATAAAATGGATTCGCCCTCGATAAACTCGAAGGAAAAATCGGCGTTGTTCGGCAGTCTTTTTTCGGGATCTTTCGCGCCGTTGTATCTGACGTGCGGTATCTCTTCGAGCACTCGTTTCACAAATCTGTCCCGAAGCGACCGTATATACGCCGCGTCCTCTTTGCCCGTCGCCTTGTTGAGCCTCAAAGCCTCCGCGAATCCGACTACGCCCGGAACGTTCGTAGTTCCGCCCCTTCTCGTCCTTTCCTGATGACCGCCGGATATAAGCCGACCGAGCGGAACGCCCGTCTTTATATACAGCGCGCCGACGCCTTTCGGACCGTTGAACTTATGCGCCGAAAAACTCATCATATCCACGCCGAGTTTTCCGACGTCTATATCGAGCGCGCCCATGGCCTGTACGGCGTCGGTAAAGCATAAAACGCCGTGTTTCTTCGCTATTTTTACTACTTCTTCGATAGGTTCTATCGTCCCTATTTCGTTGTTCGCGTACATACAGCAGACCAAAATGGTATCGGGGCGTATCGCCTTTTCGAGTTCGTCGAGTTTTATGAAACCTTCTTCATCGACGTCTATGAACGAAAACTCGAAACCGTCCTTTTCGAGTTCGTGAGCGGTCGTTATCATCGCCGCGTGCTCGATTTTGGACATTATCACGTGTTTTCCCTTGTTTTTGAGCGACCTGCAAGTTCCGCGGAGCGCCCAGTTATCGCCTTCCGTTCCGCCGGACGTGAAATAAATTTCGCTCGGCTTCGCGCCGATAAGCGCCGCTATCCCGTCCCTCGCCTCGTCAACCGCTTTCTGCGCCTCTCTGCCGTAACCGTGCTGACTGTTCGCGTTGCCGTAAATTTCGGTGAAATACGGCAACATCTTTTCAAGTACTCTCTTGTCGAGCCGCGTAGTCGCGGCGTTGTCCAAATAAATTTCTTTCATATCTTGCCTTTCCCGTCATCCTGATCCGACCGCCTTGCGGGACTATGGAAGGCTCTCGGTTGAATTATAAGCAGATTCTTCCCTTGCCCGTCATAGTTTGCCCGTGTCAGAATGACGATAATTTAAAGTCCGTTATTCCGTTTCAAATTTTCCCGTCCTGAATATCTTTTAAAGAAATGCCGTCGAGTATTCCGTTTATCCCGTCGAAAAGTCTCTTCCACAGCGCGCTCGACGGACAGCAGCAGCCCGTTTTCGAGACGCATCCGATTATTTCCATATTGTCCTCTTCGAGCGCCCGCACGACTTCGCCCATCATTATCTCTCCCGCGGGCTTTGCGAGAACGTAACCGCCGCTTTTGCCCCTCGTCGCCTTCACCGCGCCGACGGTCACGAGAATTTTGAGCACCTTTTCGAGATACTTTACCGAAACGCCCGTGTATTTTTCGAGTTCGGTGGCGGAAGTGCATTTTTCCGCGCACGCAAGAATACATAATACCTGAACGCCGTAATGCGTTTTTGAAGATATTTTCATTGCGTTTTCCTTAAATCCTACCTACTCGGTAGGATTTCCGCATATATTATAATACCGCGAAAAGAAATTGTCAACGGTTTAAATAAAGTTTTTTTCAAAACCTAAAAAATATTTACGAAACGCCCCGACCGAAAAACGGAACGTTTTTCGGTCGGGGCGCGAAAACGAAAAATTCAGATTTTGAGAGTGACTTCGGCGGCGGAAAGTATCTCCCCGCTTTTTAGTTTAAGTCTGCCGTCGGGAAGTATTTCTTCGCCTTTCGCGCGATAGGTTTCGTCGCCTTTTATCACTATTATTTCCTTGCCTAAAACTATGCTCTTTTCGCGGTATCTTTCCATATCCACGGGAAGAGTCAGATTGTAGGCGAGCGTCGCGAGTACGTTTTCATACGGCAGTTTTTCACCTTTTATATTGCTCATCGACGTCGCTATATCCTTTATTTCGCCGTCTATCGGATTGTTGACGTTAAGCCCTATCCCGACGATCGAGCGGTATATCTCGTTTCCGCGGAACACGTTTTCGACGAGTATCCCGCAAATCTTCTTCCCGCCCGCGAAAACGTCGTTCGGCCATTTTATGCCGCTCTCTATCCCGAACGCTTCGAGAGTGTTCACCACGGCGACGGCCGCCCCCGCCGTAAGAAGAAAGGCGTTTTCGGCGGCAAGATGCGAAAAGCGAACATACGAAACGTATATCCCGCCCTCTTCGGACAAAAACGACCTGCCTTTCGTGCCTTTCCCGCCCGTCTGCCTTTTGGCGACGATCAATACGTCCTCGCCCGCAAATTCCAGAGTTTTCGCGAACTCGTTGGTTGAGTTTATCTCGTTAAAAACTATCGTCTTCATTTTTCCCTTCCCTTTCGGCGATTATTTTAGCCGTATCGTAATCAAAACCTTTACCGAGAAGATATTTATAGCATTTAAGAGTGTTTTCCCTGTTTTTTTCCTTGTTTTTCATATATTTTCTCGCGACGTTTTCCGCAGCCTCGCTCTCGTCTCCGACGTTTTCGAGCGCGGCTCGCATATCCGCGTCGCTCACGCCCTTTCTCTTCAACTCCAAAGCGATAAGCCTCTTCCCCTTGTTTTTGGAATAAGCCGCGGCGTACTCTTCCGCGTATTCGCCGTCGTCGATGAAATTATAGCCCTTCATTTTTTCGACAACGCTCTCTATCGTCTTTTCTGTATATCCTTTCCCCGCAAGGTAAGTCTCGACCTGTTTTTTCGTCTTTTTCGAGCGGGAAATAAAGGATAAAGCCTTGTCGAGCGCGCGGGCGGATTCCGATTCGCGCTGCAATTCGTCAAGCCTTTCCTCGTCTATTTCCATACCTTTTTTCAGTCTGTTTTTCATCACGGTTTCGAGTTCGAGCCCGCAATAAAAGGTATTGTCGAGATAGATATTCACTCTCGTCGGATTTTTTACCTGTTGTTTTATATCGGTTATCTTTTTCATTTTTCTATATATAAGGTAGATCCTTCAATAGCCCGTCAGGAAAAGTCGGTTCAGGATGACGATGTGCTTTACTCGTCGTAAACTTCGTATCTTTCGCCCGTCTTTTCAAGCGCGATCTTTCCCGCCGAAAAGTCCGCGAAAGTTTTTTCAAAGTCGCCCTTTTCCTTCGGAACGGCGAATACCACCGTTATACTTTCCCCGAAATCCTGCGAAAGTATCTTCGCTTTTTCCTTTTCGGAAAATTTGAGAAAAGCCGAATACGCGTCGTAAGAAAGCGATATTTTATATTCGTCTGAAAGCCGAACCTCTTCTTTTCCGGACGAGTCGAGAGTTTTAAGGCACGCGCCCGAATACGCCCGAACGAGCCCGCCGGCTCCGAGTTTTATACCGCCGAAATAACGCGTTACGACGACGCACGTATCGGAAAGTCCCGTTTTAGTAATTCCTTCCAAAATAGGCTGTCCCGCCGTTCCCTGCGGCTCGCCGTCGTCAGAAAAGCGTTTTACTTCCCCCTTTTCCGCGACGAAAGCGTAACAGTTATGCGTGGCGAAAGGATGTCTTTTTTTTATCTTCGCGATAAATTCCCTCGCCTCTTCCTCTGTTTCCGTCTTTGCCGAAAAACCGAGAAATCTCGACTTCTCTATGACCGTTTCGGTCTCGGAAGGATCTTTTATTCTCGTATAAAAATCACGTTTCATAAACATATATAGTATAGCAGAAAACGGATAATTTTTCAAGCGGAAAACAAAATAAAAGATTTCACCGTTATTACGGCGCGCGATAAATATTTTACGAAGAAAACAAAGCCGTTGTTGACAAAATATAATTACGGGTGTATAATATAAGCGATAAATATGTAGGAGGCTTAAAATGAAGAACAAAAAACTGTTGTCAATCGTTGCCGCGGCAACTCTTGCCGTCGGCTCTATTTCTGCGTTTTCGGGCTGTTATAAGTCTGTTCCCGCGCCTATGGAACAACTCGTCGGCACTTATAAACTGACGAAGTACACTTACAGGCAGGAAACCGAAGAGGAAGATCACGACTATATCGCCGAAAAGCAAATAGTCGCCTATCTCGTCGTCGGCTCCGAAGGCACGGGCTATTACGTTTACGGCGATAAAGACACGCCTATGTACGCGGAAGAAGTCGCCATAACTTACGAATACGAAACGAAAGATTCGGGCGAAAAGGACGAGAACGGAAATCCCGTTATGACGCGGACGGACAATATAAAGAAAATAAGATACACCTACGGCGACGAGGAACGCGGCGGCGGTCCGAACGGACATCCCGGGGGCGGCTGGGAAGATCTCGGTTTCGACGCGAAAAACAAAAATCTCAATATGCACCACTCGCCTTATAACGGCTTATTGATAAAGATCAAGACTTATCAGTCGGTGGAATACACGAGAGTTGACAGATCGACCGCTCTCTCCGCCGTGGAAAAAGCGGTAAACGAAACCTTTAAGACCGCGCCTTATATGATGAAGAGGCTTAACGGTAAATTCGTGTTCAGATCTTACGACGCGCTCGGAAAATACGACGGCTTATACGTCGTCGATATAGACGTTTACAATATGAAAGCGACGGTGACCGCGGTAGGCAGCGACGGCGAAAAACAAGTAAGCGAAAATCTTACCGTATCTTACGAAAAATCGGGCTCGGAAGAAATGCCGAACGAATACGCGCTTAAAATAGGCGAAGAAACCTATTATTCGTATTATAGCAACAATCTCGTGTTCACGTCCTTCTTCAAGAAGAACGCCGACGGAAGTACGAGTTATTTCTATAAAGCCGAGGACGAATTCGACCTCGACGCGGAAATAAGGGCGATACGCGGCGTCGGCGGCGATGAAAACGACGAAGGCGGCGAAAGCGCCGCCACGCACGGACAGCCCGTCGAGCCGATCACCGACGGCGGAACTTACACCGGACACTGAAAATAAAACGAATTAAAAAATCGGCGGCGTCGCGAAATCGCGACGCCGCCGATTTTTAATTAAAACTTTTATTTAAGACTTTCAGCCGCTCTCGCCCGATCGTCGCAAAGATAAGTCGGAAGTCCGTCCGCAGAGTTTATTATATTGCTGACCGAATAAGCCGAAATTTCGTTCGTCTTTTCCGCCTTTCCGTCAACCGTCGTATATTTCACGTTGCACCTTGTAAAAGTCGCCTCTATAAGTTGTCCGTCCGCGTTTAAAAACGCGACTTCTTCGATAGTAAATCCGCCCTCGGTGAACAGCCCGAAACAGTATCCGTCGGAATTTATCGCGGCGGCGTTGAGTTTTATCCAGCCGTCTTTCGCGGTAAGACCGTCTTTCGTAACGGTCGCGGTAAACTTTTCGCTTTCCTGCGCGCCGCTCGATACGTTGAGCGAATTTTCGCTCGAAAGCCTGTTGAAAGATATTTCCGCGCTTTCCGTTCCGACGTCGAACGCACTTATCTTTATCCATACGTCGGAAAGCGTCGCCGCGGAGAGTTTAAAGCCGAGTTTATGAATAAAATAACCGTCGCCCGAATCCGCCGCGAATTTTCTCGCGGTGAAACTTCCGTAAGTCTTTTCGGGAACTTTCGCCGTCTTCCAGAATTCCGATTTTTTCGTCTTTTCCTGTTCGTCGCACGCGCTTACGGGAAGTCCGTCCGCAGAGTTGATCACGTTTTTTATTCCTATCGCGGAAGTGTCCTGCGGCTCGCGTTCGTTTCCGTCTAACGTGACGTATCTGAAAGACGCCCGCGCGAGTTCGCTTTCTATAAAGGTATCGTCGTCCGCGACGAAAGCGACTTCGTCGAGAGTAAATCCGCCGAGCGTGGATATCATATAATTATCGCCCGTACCGCCGACGCTTTCGTCGTTCAGCCTTATCCAGCCGTTCGTCGCCGCGGAAACGCTCTTCGCGCCGATCTCTCTCGTTATTCCGAACGCGCCGTATTCGACGTTAAATCCGGAAGTTCCGACCTTGACTACTTTGACGGGCGTCGTGCCGCCGCCCTCGAACGAGGAAACCTTTATCCATACGTCTTTGACCGTCTTTCCCTCGCGCGAGAGTTTAAACACCGCTTTATGCTCGTAGGTTTCGTCGTTCTTTTTAAGAGTTCTTATCTTCCAGCCGCCCGCGGTTTCCGACTTCTCGTAATCGGGCATATTTTTCCAGAATTCCGACTTCTTCACGCCGTCCTGACCGTCGGTCAAAGCCGAAGGAAGTCCGTCTTCCGAATCCTCTATCTTATTCGTTTCCGAAACGGATACGGCGTTCGTTCCCGCGAGTTTTCCCGTCGAGGTCGATTTGTACCAGAAATCCGCCATGTCCGTTTTAGCGGTGAGAAACTCGCCGTCTTCCGAGACAAACGCGACTTCCTTTAAACTGCATCCGCCGGAAGTTACCAACATTAAATTGGAATAGGAACTCGCGGCTATGCTTTCCGAATTTATCTTTATCCAACCGCCGTAACTCTTTTTCGCGAGTTTCACGTCGCTCGCCGTAACGGTCCTCGAATGCGGTTCGGCAAGAGAGGACGGGTTTAAATTTCCCGAATACCTCGTGAATTTTATCGTGACTTCGTTCACGCCTTTATCCAGCGAGCCGAAACGGACGAATACGTCTTTTACGGTCTTGCCGTCTCTCGTTACGGAAAAGCCGACTTTCTGTTCATATCTCTCTCCGCCCGAAGTTACCGCCCTTATATGCCAGCCCGCGTCGCCGCTACCGTCCGCCGCCACTACTTTTTTATAGTCCTCGTAAACGGTCTTGTTGCAGGACGAAAGAGCAAAAACGGCGAGCGTTACCGCCAAAACGACGGACGAAAATCTTATTAAAAACTTGTTCATTTCTTCGTTTCGTCCCCTTTCTGCATTTTTTTGAGTTCCTTCATAAAGGTGGAAATATCTTTGAATTGACGGTAAACCGACGCGAACCTGACGTAAGCCACTTCGTCGAGTTCTTTAAGCCCTTCCATTACCATCTCGCCTATCTTCTTCGTGGAAACTTCCTGTTCGAGCGAATTATACACCGCTTTCTGCACGTCGTCCACGAGTTTGTCTATCTTCCACATAGGAACGGGCCTCTTTTCGCAAGCCCTTATAATTCCGTTTTTGAGTTTATTCGGATCGAAAACCTGTCTGTTCCCGTCCGCCTTTATCACGAGCACGGGCGTGGTTTCGATAGTCTCGTAAGTCGTGAACCGCCTGCCGCAGTTCATACACTCTCTTCTCCGTCTGATGGCGGTGCCGTCCTCGGTCTGTCGCGAATCTATCACTTTACTTTCCGTGTTTCCGCAATACATACATTTCATGATCTTTCTCCGACCTCCTTTATCCTCGCCTCGGCATTCAGATCCATATCCGCAAAATTGCCTTTTAAATATTGAATATATCCTTCCGCGCCTATCATCGCGGCGTTGTCCGTACAAAGCGGTTTCGGGGGCAATACGAGTTTTATTCCCCTTTCCCTGCAAGCGCGGATAAGTTTTTCCCTCAAATATCCGTTCGCGGCGACTCCGCCTCCGACGGTGAGCGTTTCAAGGGAATATTCCCCGCAAGCCTCTATCGCTTTTTCCGCGAGTATATCGAGAGCCGCCGACTGAAAAGAGGCGGCGACGTCCGCCCGCGAATATTCTTCTTTCGCCTGTTCCTTTTTATGTACGTAATTTATCACTGCGGTTTTAAGTCCGCTGTAAGAAAAATTATATCCGCCCTCGCCTTTGAGCATCTTCGGAAGAGGGATAACGTTTTTCCCCTCTTTCGCGAGCCTTTCGACGTTCGGTCCGCCGGGATAAGCGAGACCTATAATTCTCGCGACCTTGTCGAACGCTTCGCCGACCGCGTCGTCGAGAGTTCCGCCTAAAATCTCGTATCCGTCGAAAGAAGTAACTCTTATTATCGCCGTATGCCCGCCGCTCGCAAGCAGTCCTATAAACGGCGGCGTAAGTTCTTTATCTACCGTGTATCCCGCCGCGAGATGCCCTCTTATATGGCTGACCGCAATAAGCGGAACGGAAAGACAGTACGCGAGAGTTTTCGCGTAAGACACGCCGACGAGCAGAGCCCCGAGAAGTCCCGATCCGTAAGTGACCGCCACCGCGTCGATATCTTTCAGCGTTAAATCCGCCGACTTTATCGCCTTTTCGACGACGAGAGATATAGCCGACGTGTGCGCCCGCGACGCGATCTCGGGAACTACGCCGCCGAAACGGACGTGTTCGCTCGCGGAACTGATTATCTCCGACGAAAGAATATCCCTTCCGCCCTTTACGACCGCCGCCGCCGTCTCGTCGCAAGACGACTCTATCGCGAGGATCACCGCGTCTTTTTTTATTTTGAAATTTCTTTTGGTTTCGGAATACATTACGCTTTTTTCAGATAGTCGATTATAAACTGGTCGATATCGCCGTCCATTACGGCGTCAACGTTGCCCGTTTCCGATCCCGTCCTGTGGTCTTTTACCATCGTATAGGGACAGAAAACGTAACTTCTTATCTGACTGCCCCACTCGATCTTCTTTATCTCACCCTTTATCTCGCTCGCCTCGGCAAGCCTCTCTTCTTCCTTTTTTTCGAGAAGTTTGTTTCTGAGCATCTGCATCGCCTGCTCTTTGTTCTGCACCTGACTTCTCTCGTTCTGGCACGCGACGATTATACCGGTCGGGATATGCGTTATCCTTATCGCGGACTCCGTCTTGTTGACGTGCTGTCCGCCCGCTCCGCTCGAACGGTAGGTATCTATTTTGAGATCTTCGGGGCGTATTTCTATCTCGCCGCTGTCCTGTATGTCGGGCATAACGTCAACCGACGAAAAGGAAGTCTGCCGCCGCGCGTTGGCGTCGAACGGCGAAATTCTGACGAGCCTGTGTATTCCCTTTTCGGCTTTGAGATATCCGTAAGCGTTTTCGCCTTCGACTTTGAAACACACCGATTTGAGCCCCGCTCCGTCGCCGTCGAGGCGGTCGTATTCCGTTATCTTATAGCCG
>CADBSX010000052.1 GCA_902797515.1 uncultured Eubacteriales bacterium
TTCCGCCTGTTTCTCCTCTTCCCAAAAAAACTCCGTTTTTTCGGGAGCCCTGTATAGCAGAAACGCAGGCTTTCAGGATGAACTATTGCCCTTTTCGAGTAAGTTTTTAAAGGGGTAGTCGTCACCCTTCCACCGCAAGCGGTCCCCCTTCCCTAAAACTCACTACGTGAGTGTTAGGGAAGGTAGGCTCGCGAGCCGAACAGGTCGGGATAGACCTTTTCGGTCATCACGGACTGTCCGACGAGCAGAACCGCAGGTTTTCGGGATGAATATTCCTTGATTTGAAGGCATAGTCGCCCGTGAGGCAAGGCGCGCGACGGTTTTTGAAAGGGGGGCGACCTCTTTGGTCGTAGGAATTTCAAAAACCGAGCGCAACGCCGCATCACGGGATGAATATGCCTTCAAAAAATTATTCTTCGCGAATGCCCGACAACATAGCCTGCCCCGAAGGTCTCGTGCAGATAAGGTCGGCGTATTTTACGAGCGTCGCCGAATAGGTAGGCTTGCCCGCTATCTGTTTTATTACTTTGCCGTCCTCGCCTTCGAGCCATTTCCAGTCGCAGAGTTGATGCAACGCGAAGTCGTCGGTGTTTAAAAGGAACATCTTGCCTTTCGGGCAGAATCTGTCAACGACGACGGGGATCCCATTATAGCTTATCGCTTTGAATCCGTTTTCGAGGTCGAGAGTATTCACGCTCCTCTTATAGGTGCGGAGCCAGTTGAGATACGCCCTTCTTACGCCCGGGGAACAGATTATGAAGTTCACCGATCCGCCCGCGGTCTGTTCGACGTAGTCTATCGCCTCCTGAATTATTCCCTCGCTGAAAACGCCTACATTTTCTTTCATATAGGGAACGAGCCATTTGTGCGTGGCTCTGTCGAGCCCGTAAAGAGTGCCCGTCTTTTTGAATATCGCGCCGAGCCCCGTTATTTCCTGATCTTTCGAGCCCTGAACGTATAAAGTCGCATCCTCGGGGATGGAAACGGCGATATTCGGTCCGGAAAGAGTGACGAGATAGTCCTTTCTGTCGATATTGATTATACGTCTCACGCCGATATTGCTCATCACGTTTCCCGAATCGTCGTAGATCTCGACCATCATGCCCTCGACGAGGTTAGTGAGGTCGTCCACTTCTATCACGTTTCCGGAAGTCGTGGCCTCCATTACGGCGCAGAGTTTGCCCGAGCCGTCGCCGAAGAGCATTCTGCCGAAGTTGAAAGACGCCGCTTTGACGAGTCCTTCCATTTCGGCGTTCAGAAGATTTACGAACGCGCCCGCGTCGTTTTCGGACGCGCGCATCGCCTTGTCGCTTATCTCGATGGTGCCGTAGAGGTTTTTAAGCGTGCAGATAAACTGCTCGTAGTTGTTTCCCGCCGACACGGGGAGATTTCCGTCTTCCGTTCCCGCGCCGACGCCGCCGTTCACGCCGTAACTCGCGACTCTTCTTATTTCTTTTCCCCACACGTCCTGCGTGGTCTGTTTTATCTTCGAGAGCAAGGGATTGCACTCGGTGTTGAGTTGCTCGGATACCACTCCGAGATAGAGTGTTTTGAGCGCGCTGTCCGCGCTTGCCATCGTTACCATATTTTAAGTTTCTCCTTTAATTTTGATATATTCTCTCGCGAGGATCGCCGCCTCTTCGAGAGTGCGGGGCTTTTTCGGCGGCGCAACGACCGCCATACCGCCCCCGAAGTCCGTTTCGGGCTTCGATTTCAAAAGACCGGTAAGATAGTCTTTCACGATTTCCGCTTTCGCCTTTTCGTCCGATTTGAACTTTTCGACGAGAAAGTCTCTGTTATTGAGTTTGCTTTCCTCGTCTTGAAGTTTTCTTTCGAGAAGAGATACGTACTCGCGCGAAATATCTTCCCTGTCTCCCGACTCCGAAAACTTCTCTTTAAGAGTTTCGGAGAATTTTTCGGCGTAAGGCCGTTCCCTTAAAAAGTCCTCCACGCCGTATTTCTTTTCTTCCGCGGAAGCGTTCGTTTTTTCCGCGTCGGAAACTTCCCTCCCGCCTTCGAGCGCTTTGAGCCTCTGACTGCGCCTGGTAAATTCGGACTCTAAACTCTCGTAGGCTTTAAGAAGCGAATCGGCGTCTTTGAATTTTCCGAAGTTTTCAGGCTTATCCGCCGCGCCCTCTCTCACTTCCGCCTCCGCGGTCTGCGCCGATAAGACGACTTCGTTTTCTTCCGGTTGCTTCATTTTTTATCCCTCCCTTTTTTTATTCCGCCGCGGCGGCTTTCTCCGCCGCCGCGGCGATCTTGTGCGCCCTTATATGAGCGAGCGCGTTTTCCTTTCTCACGGGATCTTCCCTGACCGCCGCGCTTTCGGCGGAAAGAAGAAATCTCGTATGCTCGGCGACGTGAATACCGTGGTCGTCGTATTCGTCCGCGGGGATCTCCGATGCAAATCCGCTTATGTTCTCGCTCTCCGCCTTGTTTATATGCAGATTTTCGAGGTCGAGCGCGTTTTCGATAGAGCCGAAACCGAGCATTTCGAGCACTTTCGACTTAGTCCGCTCGGACATTTTTCCCGTCGCGTCGTTAAGCACTCCCGCCTGTATAAGTTCGTAAATCGCCGTTTTCTTCTGCGCGGGACTATAAGATAAGCCGCTTTCGGTATCGAAAACCACGTCGTCGGAAGATACGTCGGAAGAGTCGAAGTAATAGGTTTCGACTTTCCCCGCGTCGCCCGCGACTTTCAAGAGCCTCGTTTCGGTCGCGAACTGTTTGAAAAGGCGTATCACGTGCTGCGCCATGGCGCGCACCGCCCTCCTCAAATTACCGCTGACGGCGGAAAGTCTCGCCTCGTCCTGATCGATTAGAAGTTGAAGAGCCGTTCCCGAAGAAAGATTGCTGCCGACCACCGACGTCCTCGAAAATTCGCTCACGCCGCTGACTAAAACGAATTCGTTTTCGAGTCTGTCCTCTTCGTAGATGAGTTCGCTCGGAATATTCCCGACGTTCACCGTCTGCGGCGGTCTCGAACCTTGTCTGTAAACTATCACTTTCCCCGGGGAAAGCCCGTCCTCCGCGAGTTCGTCCGCATCGACGGAACCGTCCTCGACGGCGAAAACGCCCATCGAAAGCCTGTTCAAAAATTCCTGTTTTCTGTTTTTGACCGCGTTATACGCGCGCTGTATAGGTATTACTCTCTCTATAACGGACGTCCCGAAAAAACTACCGGCTTTCGATATCGAAGTCTGTTTGACGAAGGGAAAATCCCGCTTTCCTTCCGCGCCGTTGGAATATGGCAATTCGCCGAGATAAAGAAGTTTATCGCCGGTGACTATTATCACTCTGCCGCGCGGATACTCTTTCGTCGGTCTCTCGAACTTCTCGATAACGAGCGCGCCGCCGTGCAGAACGCCTTTCGCCTCGCCGTATTCCGCTTTCGCGCCTTTCAGGGAAAACACTCCTACGTCCTCGCCGCTTACCTTCACTCCGTAGAGTTTTTCTATCTCGCCTACTCGCATCGCCCGCGCCCTTATAAGGCTCTGAACTCCGTCGAGATTTTCGGCGCAGAGGGAATCGGGGAATATCTCGAAAGGCGACACCGCCTCGACTCTCACGTCCCCCTCGTAAACGTCTTTGCCGCCGAGCGAGCCGACTTTTCTTCCGCCCGAATTGTTCCACGTTATCTCGTAAAACGCCGTGCCGCAGGTCTCGCTCCACATAGTCGCCCTGTCGATAACCGCGTCGAGTTCGAGCCGCGAATAGGTGGAAGAAAGGAGCGCGCTCGTGAGTTTCGCCGTCTTTACGTCCGCCTCTTCCGAGCCTCTCGCCCTGACGCTCATCATCGGCATATTTCCCGTGAGTTTGGATATTCTCGCGTCGATTATAGGCGCGATATGGTTATACGCGTTCCTGCTCTGCCAGAAATAGTACTTTTCCTCTTCCTCGACTTCGCCGTTAGCCGCAAGTTCGCAGTATTGATTTCCCGCGAGGTAGTTGAGGTTGAGTTCCCACTGCCGCTCTGTCGAGCGTCGCTCTTCCTGTCTTTTAAGAAAGTCTTCCCTTACCGACGCGACGAGGTCTTCGAGAAACTTTTCTTTATTTTTTTCCGCCATTTTTCTTGCCTCCGTCGCCGTAAAACTCCTTAAAGCCGTCGTAGATCTTCTTCGCGCAGTCGTCGCACACTCTGAAAAAGGGAAGATCGCCGCAAACGCTCACCTCTTTCGTCGCGAGATTGTCGCAGCCTTCCGCGTCGCAGATCATGCTGTAATTAAACTCTTTTACCGCCATTTTTCTTTATCTCCTTCAATAATTTCAAAAGTCTTTTCTTTTCTTTTTCCAACTCTTCGTCCGAAAGACAAGACAATTCGTCCTTTCCCTCCATATCGAAGAGCATCTTCGCAGCCGAAATATCGGGGGGAACGTTCTTTACCGTGACTTTTTTTTTGACGAGTTTCACTTCGCCGTCCATATCTGAAAATTCTTCCACCGTTTCGGTCGCGTCGTAACCTATCGCCCTTTTATAAAGCGCGCGTTCTATTTCGCTTTTCTTGTCGTCAGTCACATAATATCACCTCGTTCGCCTTATTTTCCGCATAAGTCTTTCCTTGTCCTTCGTTATTTCCGATTTGAGTTTTTCGGGCTTTTCGTTCTGCGGGCGCGTCATTATGAAATAACGGAGTTCGTCAAGACAGTGGTCGTCCGTCTTTTTCGGAACGTCGCCCGATCCCCACCTGTAAGTTTTCAGTTCGCGTATAAGGTTGACGCACGAGCGGAATATGAATATCCTGTCGCGTTTGAAATATTCCTTTACTTTCGCAATGCCCGAAAAGAGGTCCTTATTTACGTTCGGATTTACGAGTATGCCGTAATCGCGGAAAAGTTCGGTGACGCTTTTGACCGACGCGAGCGTCCTTTGGTTCGCCGCGGAGTCTATATACGCCTCTATCCTGCCTTTTCTGTCACGCCGCCAGCCGAGTTCGTCGCACGTCTCCTTTATTTTCGCGCTGTGCCACTCCACGTCCTTTCCCGCGGCGAAGTGTTCCGCGACCACGTAAACGACGTCGTCGAAGTCCACGCAGTACCAATGACACGACAGCGGATTGTTGAGCCCGGGATCTATCGAAAGGGCGTTTTGCCACTCGAAGGGAACGGGAAAAGGATCTATAACGTGCCTCGTTTCGTCGAATTCGGTATATACGAGTCCGCTCCCCTCGGTAAAACGCCCGTACCTGCGCGCTTCGAGTTCGTCGTCCGGCATACCCGCCGAGACGCTCTCTATCTCTTCCGAGGAAAGATAGGGATTATCCGCCCACTCCATAAATTCGCACCACACGTCGGGCGACGCCGCGGAATTTACGTATATCTCGTCGTAAATGAAAGTCAGCCCTTTAAGCGGCGTCATGGTGCCGAATATATCCCCTCTTTTGTCTATAACGCGCATTTTGCACTCTCGGTAGATATCCTCCGGCGGCTCTTCGTCGAACCACACGAAATCGAGCGAACTGCCCTGAAATTTTTCCCTGCCCTGATCGCAACTTTTAAAGCCTATCGTCGATATTCCGCCGAATACGTTATACACTTTGATCTGGTCTATCACGCCGCCCGCCGCGTTGTCTTTGCGCCCCGACGACATAACGACGTCCGCTATCCACTCTTTGGGAAGATATTTGAGTATCTTGCTCTGCGCGACGTCCCTTTGCACCTCTCTCGAAAGAGACACCACCCAGCCGAAAACGTCTTTTCTGTTTTCGCGGTAGGGATGGATCCCCCTCGCCATATATATCGTTTCGACCGCGCCGCACTCCGTCTTTCCGCTCCTGTTCCCGCCGAACACCCAGCGGTTTCTCTTCGGGCAACGGTGAAAAGCGAGTTGTTTGAGGTGTATTTTATCGCCCGTATTGTAAAGGGATAAAGGAAGATTTTTCCGCCTCTTTTGTTCCTCTTCTATTTTAAGCAATCTGCGAATTACTTCCGTTTCCGACATAATCGACAAACAATCCCCTTTTTCAACTTTACTTGCCCGCAATCTACAATTTTTACGGTTTATAATTGTTTCACTATGAAAAAATTTATCCTTTCGCTTTTTGCGGTCGCCTGTTTATCGCCCGTCTTTTCCGTCGCGCCGACCGAAACCGCGGCCGCGGAAACGAAATATTCGAGAATAACGGGCGAAAACGTCGTCCTGTATATGGACGCGGCTATGACTACGCCGTGGTTCACTCTTCCGTACGGCTATTACGTCAAAGTTCTTTCGGTCAGCGCGTCGTCCGTTAAAGCGGAATACAAGGACGGCTCTTCCCGCCCTTCCGCGAAAGGCTATATCGCCGCCTCGGAACTCGATATAGTAAGCGAGCCGCCGACGACGGCTTATCCCTCGCTCACTCTCACGGTAAATCAGACGTGTATGCTGTATAAAGACGTCGATTTTTCGCTTACCGAAACGATTACTCAAAACAGCACGCTCGATTTCTACGGCATATACGAAAAGGCGGGCGGAAACAAGTACATATACGGTTACGTTTCGACTACCGCCGGCGACAAGTACGTCGGCTATATTCCGTACGACGCCGTTTACGAATTTACGCCGCCCCGCCTCGAAATAGAGGTCGAGCCCGAACCGGAGCCCGAAACGCCGAAAGAGGACGAAACGAAAAAAGAAACTTCGACTTCCGACGGCTCGGACGGGATCGGAAACGTACTGCAAATAGTGATAATCATCGCCGTTTCGCTCGTCGCGGTCAGCATAGTCTATTTTCTTTTCCGCCCTGCGGGGAACAAAGCCAAAGACGAGGCTTTATCAGATGATGGATGACGCCTTCTGTATTTTGACGGCAATCGTCTTTTTGCCTTTGAAAAAGTCTTTTTCTTTGGCTTTCTCTTCCGAATACGCCTCTTCTATAAAGTGGAATTTCTTCGCGTATTCCGAGAATTTTTTCTCGTCCACGCCCCGCCGTCTCACGGCGTAGGCGAATCTTCCGACCGCTATCGCCAGCCTGCGGTAATAATTCCTGTTCTTCTCTTCCTCGGTTTGCGTTTCGCCCGTAAGAGAATACCTGCCGTCGAGCAATATGTAGTCGCTGCGTTTAAGATCCGCGAGCGCGTCCGTTATCATCCCGTAAAGGTCGATAAGATCCTTTTTGAGTTCTATCATCTCTATAAGTCTTTCCGCCTCGTCGAAAGCGGACAGTTTCGACGTATGGCTCGACACCGCTCTCTTTAAAAAACTTTCGTCCATAAGTTCGACGACGTCCGCGAAAGTTCCGTAAGTTTTCAATAAAGCCTTTTCGCACGTAAACATCAATATCACCTCCTGACTCTTGCCCCGTCGGTCTTTCGTCCGATCACGTCGGCATTATAAACCGTATCTGAAAAATTTCAAGTCCTCACTGAACGGTTTTTTCAAAAAAATTTTAAAAACTTTTTTCAAAAACGAACATTTGTTCGTAAATTGATACAATAATAGGCGTTTATAGCATACATACGCTTGTCATATATAAAATTATCTTTTGTCGAATATTGTAGAACGCCGTTTTTTGCCGTACCGTCGATAAGAAAGCGCGGACTTCTCTTTGTCATTATTGCCGTTTCCCGCAAGCGGGACTGTCGCCTTCTCGAAATGACAAAATGATAAAGTGTCATTCTGAACCGACCTACCTGACGGACAAATGAAGAATCTCGCTTGAAA
>CADBSX010000053.1 GCA_902797515.1 uncultured Eubacteriales bacterium
GTCAGGTAGGTCGGTTCAGAATGACACTTTATCATTGTCGTGAAAGAAAAAGAATCACACTTTTATTATATGCAACGCGGCAAAAAATAAAAGCCGCCATATCCCCGCCTTTACGAGGCGGTAAAACGGCAGCCGGCTATCCCTTAGGGACCCTTGGTTTTGCGTCGCCGAATTGCTTCGGTTTTGCTATTATTCGTAAATTTTTTTATTCGGTTTATTCCGCGTTGCCTTTCGGCTCGTCGCTTTCGGCGTTTTCATCCTTTTTGACGCCGTACTCTTTCAGGAGTTCTTGCCTTATCCGTTCTTTCTCGTCTTGCGTTTTATCCGCGTTGTCTTTTTCGCCGTCAAAGCCCTCTTCGTCATCCTTATCGCCCTCTTTTACGAGGCGGAATATCTTTCTCGACTGCCTGAAAATAAACGGAATAACTATAACGAGCACTATAATGAAGAAAATGTTTTCCGCGTGACTGAAAAATCCGAATACCTTTCCGAAAAACGAGTTGTGAAAGATCTCTTTTCCGACGAAGTTCGCCGCGGTAACCTTGTCTGCGTCCTCGACGGGATTGTTTATGCCTTTCGTGACAAGATATATCCCGTTTTCGTTCTCGCCTTTATCTATTACCTCGTGGACGACTCTCTGACCTTTTATCTTTTCGTCCGAGCCGATATAGGTGAACACCGCGTTTTCGCCGACTTCGATTTTGTCTATCGTCGTTTCCTTTACCACGATCAGGTCGCCGACTTTGATTTCCGGCTCCATCGAATTGGTAACGACTATCGAAGTGGACAAGCCGAACACGGAAAGGGGCTTATTTTGTTTTTTCGCCTGCATCGCGAGAAAAAAGATCGTTACCGCGAGGATGAAAAACAACGCGGCTATACTGAAACAAACTATCGAAAAAACCTTGCTTTTGCCTTTTCCCTTGTTTTCAGGTGCGATCATCGTACTTTTCCTTCAATTCTTTGAGGCGTTTCAGATCTCTTCTTCTTTGCGCCTGTTCGCGCTTTTTGGCTTTGAGTTCTTCTATCTCCGCCATTTTTTCTTCGCCTTTTTCGCGGAGTTCCTCTTCGTAGAGTTTGGCTTTTTTTATCGCGAGCGCTTTTTTCGCCTTGACGTTCTTTATCCGTTCGCGCTCTTTTTTGAGGCGTTCCTTCTTGCTCTTTATCCTGCCTTTTTCCTTATCTACTTCCTCTTTGAGTTTTTCGAGTTTCAGAACTTCGCGGGCTTCGAGTTTAAGTATCTTTTCGAGTTCCTCTTTTTTAAGAGAGGAAAGTTGACGGTATCTTTTGAGAAACGCTTGCTGCCGTTTTACCGCCGCTTCCTTTTTTTGAAGGGGAGTGCCTCTTTTTTCGGTCTCTTTCGGGAGTTGCGAGGAAATGACGTCCTCGTACATCTCGCTGTTTATCTTCGCTATCGTCCGCGTGAATCTCGCGAAAGACAGTTGTATGTTTTTTTCCTGTTCGTATTCGTTTCTCTTCGTCGCGCGCACGAGTTCGTCGCGCATACGCTTGAAGTAATATTCGTTTACGGAGTCCTCGCCGACTTTTTCTTTGTCCGCGTTGAAGAGCGGATCGAATTTATATGCGGTGAGAAGACGGTATTTTTTCTCTTTTAAAGGCTTTGCCTCGATCTTCGCGTAATCCTCTTTGTTGAGGCAGTTATTCTGCATAAGCGCCTGAAAGGACATCGCGCAGATATTCGTCAGATCGTCGTAAAAATCGGTCTGAACGGGCAGATTTTTATCTTGATACGCCACGGAGAAACCGACGAACGTATAAGACGAAACGAAAAGCCAGAGTTTATAGCACCGCTGATAATCGACGTTCATCTTTATAAGATTGGTTTTCATTATCGGCGGCCTTACGGGCTTTTTGCCGGAGAGTTGCCGTATAAAATCGGTGTTTAAAAGGACTTTAAGCCTTTTTCTCAGAACTTCGATATGGTCGAGCAGTTCTTCGTTTTTTTGCTGTAATTCTTTATCGACGGGCTCTTCGCGGACTTTTAAATCGAGTTTGAGTTCGCACTCGCTCGTGCCGATATTGAATTTGGAAATTATACCGGCGCCCGTCTGATCGAACGATTTGGTCGTTCCCATGATCTCGTTGTACTTGTTTTCCACGAAGTTTACGCAGAAATGTACCAAAGTGCAAACGAAACGGTTTTCGTATATCGCGAGGTCCTCGTTCATCTCGGTCGTGAGCAGTTTTTTCGGCCTTACTTCGCCTTCGTCCGTGATCGACTGAACGAATTGAGAGTTGGAAGAGAGGTGTCGCACCGTTTTCGCGGTCGTCTTTCTCGCCCTCTCGACGTCCACCAGAAGGTCCTCGTCGATAATGAATTTGCGCGGATTTTTGACTATTTTTTCCACGGAAAACAAAGCGTTTTCCATAGTCGTTATCCAACTGTCTTCGAGCGTTACCGCCTCTGATATAACGTTATGATATACGTTGTTTTTTCCGCCTTTTATAGCCGCGAGAAATTTCTCGTAAAAAGCGTTTTCGTTTTCGTCGGCTTTTTTCAGAAAGGCTTTGAGATTTGCGTTTTTCATTAACTGAGTTTCTGAAGATCTTTAATAAATTCTGTCGCCATCTTCATTTTGCCCTTGCCGAATTTCTTGTCGAGGAAATTGAGAAGAGCCGCGAGTTCTTTCGTTAAAAACGGAAGGTTCAGCGACGTGAATTTACGGAGTATCTTCGTAGTCACGATAAAGTCTATACCGTCGAGTTCCGTACCGCCGCAGCCCATATACGCGGGAACGAACAGACGGAGTTGTTTCATAATACGGTTACCGAAACTTATCTTGAAATTCACCTGTATGAATTCGTCGAGTTCTTTTAAGAGCGCGAAGTTCTTTTCCGAGATACTGAAAGCCTTGTGCGCGTTGTCGAAGAGCATTTGCAGGTATCCCGCGGTGCAGGTGTAAGAATCGGTCATCGGCGCGTCGAAATAGTCCGCTTTCGTATTGAGCGCGATCGCGACCGCACGGTCGTAAACCTTGTCGGTTATGGTAAACGTCGAGTCGTCGTTGTTAGCCGTGCCCACGAACCAGACGTTCTGCGGGACGAGCAGTTTTCCGTAAACGACGTTCTGCGGATCCGTCGGCGACGGCGCGGCGATAAGGTCGATTTTCCACTCCGCCACGTCGGGCATTTCCATTATGGAAAGGAAGTCCGCGAAATAGTATTCGATACGCGCGAGGTTCATTTCGTCGAGAACGATGAAGTTAGGATCTTCGCGCA